>JBEHXM010000124.1:0-14537 GCA_048498695.1 Bacteroidota bacterium | reverse complement strand
GTTAAATTAATTGTTTGGGCCGTTGCTTTGGGTTCGGGTACAAGCGGGGGGATACTTGCGCCTATTTTAATGATGGGAGCTGCATTAGGCGGACTATTAGGATTGCTTTTTCCCGGTAACATTGCTGCCGAGTGGGCTTTGCTGGGAATGGCCGGCACATTGGCTGGTGTAATGAGATCGCCTTTAACTTCTATTGTTTTTACCATCGAGCTCACACACAGCACCGACATGTTCCTTCCTCTATTAATAACCGTTACACTGGCGCACTTTATAAGTGTTCTCACATTAAAGCGCTCCATTCTTACCGAGAAAGTGGCGCGGCGTGGGTTTCATGTGCTGAGGGAGTATGCCGTTGAGCCACTTGAAGTGCTTTTTGCCGAGGATGTGATGTCGACAGATGTACTTACAATAAGTACCGGTACCAGCATGGAGGACGTGAAGGCTATGATACAGGGACAGCCTCACATGCGAAGACAACGCCTGTTGCCTGTAGTTACATTGGAAGGAATTATCCTGGGCGTCATATCGTGGCAGGATATAATGGAAAAATCGTTGCAGGGCGATCTTTCGGGCACCGTGAATGACTTTATGATAAAAGATGTGATCACCACTTTCCCCGAGGAATCACTCCGGATAATTGCGGACAGGATGGCAGCCAATCACGTAGGTGTGCTCCCGGTTGTAGATAGCCTGAACAAGGGGAAACTTTGCGGGCTGATAACACAGTTTGAATTGCTCAGCGCCCGCGACCGCATTTTGCAGGAGGAACGCAAACGCGAAAGAATCCTGAAGCTGTGGCCTGTTTACAAGGCTGGAAATTTCAATGGAATTAGCAGTATCTTTCCCTCGTCCGGTGATATACCGCATACAAATGGTACAAAAAAAGATACCCTCCCTTAGTACGAGGAAAATTTGCAGGAGATACAGAAACGGCTGCCTGGGGCCTCATAAAAATTTATTAGACCTACAGATTAGAAATCTGTAGGTCTTAGGTTTGAATCCTAATGGGATCACCTTTTCTATTCTAAAACATATTCTGTACCCGCACAAAAAGTCGTCTTACCGATAAAATTTACACTCTTTTGCTCAACTGAACATAACTGTTACGCATTGTTTTACAGTTAGTTATTTCATGTTTTTTTATATGCTTGTACTTAAAGGTTAGATATTGTGATAAATTTAATCTTGCAAAAATAACGTTTAGATCAACCAATATACAGGACGGCGATCATATGGTTTAGCCCTAATATTGCCATAACCAATTTTAAACTTATTGATATGATCCTTGGGATAAGCAGTTTTACCTACGGCTGGTCTGTAAATTATCATACAGATAAAGCTGAAAGTCTAGCTTATGAGCAGATTTTGATCAATAAAACACTGGCTTTTGGGTTAAAATGTTTACAGACAGGCGATAATTTGCCTGTGCACACACTTGATAATAGAAGGCTGAATGATTTGAAAAAAAAGGTAGCCGAATGTGGGATCAGGATAGAAATAGGTGCACGCGGGCTGACGGATAAGCACCTCGAAAAATATATACTATTGGCAGATTACCTGGGAGCACCATTGCTTCGTTTTGTTACTGATGGTCCCGGTTTTGAGCCGGGGGGCGATGAGATAATAAAAACAATAGGAAATGTAATACCTGAATTAAAAGCCAGGGCCATTACCCTCGGTATTGAAAACCACGACCGCTTTAAGGCCAGAGAGCTTGCCGGCATAATGGAATCAGTAGGAGATAATCATGCAGGTATATGCCTGGATTGTGTGAACTCAATAGGGGCAGGTGAAGGTCTGGAATACGTCGCCGATATTTTGTCGCCATATACGGTTAACCTGCATATTAAAGATTTTACAGTAACCCGGCTGCCACATCAAATGGGATTTACTGTAGAAGGATGCCCGGCAGGGAAAGGTTTAACAAATGTTGATCTGCTGATGGAGAAGATCGGGCGTTATGATCGCTGCCAAAGCGCAATTCTGGAACAGTGGGTTGTGCCGGAAGACACAAAAGAGGCAACAGTAGAAAAAGAAGAACTGTGGGCACAGAAAAGTGTAGATCACCTTAAACAAACGAACTATTTTAAATTAAAATAAAGATTTTTTATAATTATTATGACAACAAAAATTGTTTTGGTTGGAGCCGGCGGTAAAATGGGTCTCCGCATTACGGATAACTTTTTAAATTGCCCGCAGTATGATATTTCCTACCTGGAGATAAGCGGCCCTTGTATTGAACTGCTGAAGCAGCGCGGGGTAGCTGTAAGTGTACAAAAAGAAGTCATCCCTGCAGCTGATGTAGTGATACTGGCAGTGCCGGATGTGGCTATCGGTAAGATATCGCAGGAAATTATTCCTATGATGAAACCCGGTTCGTTGGTAATGACCCTTGATCCCGCGGCACCACTGGATGGTGTGATCTTCCATCGCGCTGACCTGGGGTACGTTATCGCTCATCCGTGTCATCCATCGGTATTTAACTGGGAACCTACCGAAGCAGCCTTCAGAGATTTTTACGGAGGGATATCAGCAAAACAATCCATAGTAGTAGCGCTGATGGCTGGTAAAGAGGAACATTACCAGTTAGGTGAACAGATTGCAAAGGATATGTATCAGCCGATTAAGACTACGCATCGGATAACTCTTGAACAAATGGCTATTTTAGAGCCCGCAATGGTGGAAACACTGGCGCAAACCTGTATGGAAGTGGTTAAAAAGGGATATGATAAAATTGTTGAACTGGGCGTCCCTGAGGCAGCTGCCCATGATTTTGTTTTAGGTCACCTGCGTATACAAATTGCTGTGTTATTTAAAGAAGTTAACGGTACTTTCTCTGATGCGGCCTACAAGATAAGCAAACGTGCAAGGCCTATTTTGTTTAAAGAAGGCTGGGAAAAGATATTTGAAATGAGCGATATACGCGAGCAGGTAAGGGATATCACCAATTAACAGGACATTTAGCTGATGAAGAAGCTGAGATTTGCGGTTATAGGAACAGGCTTTTGGGCTAATTATCAGATTCCGGCATGGATGGAGCTGGATGGCATCGAGTTAGTAGCCTTGTATAACCGTACCCGGTCAAAGGCGGAAACATTGGCTCAAAAATATAATGTACCTGGCGTATATGATGACGTGGAAGCACTTTTAGAAAACGAGCAACTGGATTTTGTAGATATCATTACGGATGTAGATACCCATAGTGTTTTTACAGAAATGGCCGCGAAAAAAGGCATAGCCGTTATTTGCCAGAAACCTATGGCTGCCGGGTTAAAAACTGCACAACAGATGGTTAATACCTGTAAAGATCATAATGTTCCTTTTTTTATTCACGAGAACTGGCGCTGGCAGGCCCCGATACGCAAACTGAAAGAATTGTTGAATGAGGGTATAATAGGAGATGTTTTTAAAGCGCGCGTTACATTCTGTTCGGCTTTCCCGGTATTTGACAATCAGCCGTTTTTGGCAGAGCTTGACGAGTTTATACTGACCGATATCGGCTCACATATACTGGATGTTTGCCGTTTCCTGCTTGGCGAGGCACAAAGCTTATATTGTCAGACAGCATCAGTAAACCCTAAAATAAAGGGCGAAGATGCTGCCAATGTATTGATGAGGATGGAAAACGGGATATCCTGTTTTGCTGAAATGTCCTATGCATCCATATTGGAACATGAATCTTTCCCCCAAACCTATATCCTAATTGAAGGTGCAAAAGGATCTATTCATCTCATGAGTAATTACCAGGTACACATCACCACCCGTAGCGGAACAGATAAAATAAAGGCTGTGCCAAAACTTTATTCCTGGCTTGATCCCGCTTATGCCCTGGTACATTCAAGCATTGTAGATTGTAACCGTGATATACTGGATGATCTCCTGAATAATAAAGCTTCTGAAAACAGGGGTGCAAATAACCTGGAAACAGTAAGACTGGTTCATGCAGCCTATGCTTCTGCCAGGAAAAATGAAGTAATTAACGTAGGATCTTTCCATGCCGACTGAAATTTATCCGATGTGGCGTTTGGGGCTGAAAGATATCAGCAAGCAATTCCCCGGGGTGAAGGCGCTGGATAGTGTCGACTTTAATTTACGCCCGGGAGAAGTACATGCGCTTTGCGGTGAGAATGGTGCCGGGAAGAGCACGCTGATGAATATACTTTCGGGTAATTTGCAGCCGGATACCGGTATGATAAATATCAATAGAGAAAGGGTCGTATTTGACAATCCGCAATCTGCATTTAATGCAGGTGTAGCCATTGTTTACCAGCACCTGAGCCTGGTTGACAGCATGAGCGTTGCCGAAAATATCTATGCCAATCAGCAGCCGAGAAACAATTTCGGTATCATCGATTTTAAACTGCTCTATCAGAATACGAGCCGGCTATTGCAGCAGCTGCATATTGATATCAATCCAAAAACACTGGTATCAAAGCTGTCCCCTGCTCAGAAACAGATGGTAGAGATTGCTAAGGCGCTCTCTAGAAATCCCCAGATATTGATCTGCGATGAACCCACCGCCTCTTTAACCGAACGGGAAACGGCTGTTTTGTTTGAGATTATCCGCGGACTGAAAGACAAGCAGGTGTCTGTTATTTATATTTCGCATCGCTTATCTGAGATTTTCAGGATAGCGGACAGGATAACCGTACTGAAGGACGGCAAAACACAGGGTACCTTTGATATAAATGAACTTTCTGAAGACCAGCTGATCAAAAAGATGGTGGGCCGGGAGATCAAACAGGTCCGAAAACAATCTTCCGCAACCGGCGATGTGTTATTGCGGGTTGAGAGTCTTTCGGGATCACGGTTCGACAATGTAAGTTTTGAACTTCATCGGGGTGAGATATTAGGCATTGCAGGTTTGGTTGGTGCCGGCAGGACCGAGGTTGCCCGTGCTATATTTGGCGCGGATAAAAAGAGTGGCAGGGTATGGATTAGAAATAAGGAAGTAAATATTCAACATCCTTCCGATGCAGTTACGCAGGGTATAGCTTATGTGCCTGAAGAAAGAAAGCAACTGGGACTTTTTCTGGAAATGCAGGTTGCTGATAATATAGGCTGCTCATCCTCCAAAAAGAATAGTTCGGCGTGGTTTAACAGGAATGCTGTTGTGCAGACGGCAAAAAAGTATGCCGAATTATTGCGGATCACACCCCGCAATGTAAGTCAGAAAGCTATTAACTTAAGCGGAGGTAACCAGCAGAAAGTGGTTTTGGCTAAATGGCTGCTTACCGATCCGGAAATACTGATAGTTGATGAACCGACACATGGCATAGATGTAGGTGCAAAATTTGAAATATATGAATTGCTCACCTCCATCGCCGGACAAGGGAAAGGTGTTATTATGATATCAAGCGACATGCCCGAGCTTTTGGGCTTATGCGACCGTATCCTCATATTGCGCCAGGGTGAGTTAGCCGGCCAGCTTGCTGCCGTTGAAGCATCAGAAGAAAAAATTATGGCCTTAGCAACCTAAATATGTTTCAGAGACTCTTTGAGAACCGTCTTTATGCATTTACCATTATCCTGGTCCTGATCATTGCAGTGGCGAGTGCTGTATTTTCATCAACGTTTCCAACCTTCAATAATTTCTCACAAATATTACTTAACCTGTCTACCGATACCATTGTAGCTGTTGGCATGATGCTGCTTTTGATATCGGGTACATTTGATCTTTCAGTAGGCTCTACAGTCGCTTTTGTAGGATGTTTTACCTCCTACCTGATGTTCTTTTTCCACGTGCCGGTACCTTTGGCTATACTGCTGGGGATGATAAGCGCCTCGGTGATTGGTTTGGTCAATGGTTATCTAATAGCTTACAAAGGTATAAACCCTATGATACAGACATTAGCCATGATGGGTATAGTAAGAGGCGGTGCGCTGATGGTAAGCGGATCAGGCATACAGGGCCTGCCTTATTGGTTCAATGCTATAGGTCAGTCTAAGCTGTTGGGTATCCAGATGCCGGTTTGGTATATGTTGCTAACGGTGGTATTGTTTACCTTTTTGCTGGATAAAACCATTTTTTTCAGGCGTTATTATTATATCGGAAGTAACGAAAAGGCGGCTGATCTGTCGGGTATCAGGGTTAAAAGAATGAAAATGTATAGTTTCCTTTTATCCTCTTTATTAGCGGGTGTTGCAGGTATATTGCTGACCTCCCGTTTAGGCGCAGCTTTACCTACTATGGGTCGCGGATTGGAGCTAAAGGTGATCACTGCCGTGATATTAGGCGGCGCCAGCTTAAGCGGCGGAATAGGCAAAATGCCCGGCGCATTACTTGGTGCCCTTTTTATGGGTGTAATAGGAAACATTATGGTGATAGCAAGGGTTTCAGGATACTGGCAGGATATCATATTGGGTATGATACTGATCGCTATATTATGGATCGATAAATCATTACAGAAAAAGTATGCGGTGTAATAAAGTATTTATGATGAGGAAGCCGTTGCTATTGGTTGCCTGCTCTTTAATGCTGCTGGTTTTTTCGTGCGAATTGCCATCAAGAAATGCCGAAACTGCGACATCGGCAATCAATGATGATGCAAAAGATACAGCGATAAGGAACGAAGAATACGTGATGGTGACAACCGCTGTGACCATGCCAATGTACGTGCACCACGACCAGGCTGCATTTTTAAAATGGGGAAAGGCGAGAGGCGTAAAGGTTTCAGTTTTAGGCCCGGCCGATTGGGATGTTTCAGAACAGATCAATACGATAGAACAAGTAATAGGCTCAAAACCATCGGGCCTGCTCATAAATGGTACCGATCCGGCCATTGCGCAGGCCATCAACAAAGCCGTCGCGGCTGGTATACCAACCGTAGTTTATGATTCGGATATACCCAACTCCAAACGGGATGCTTTTTTGGGCACCGACTGGTACAAGATTGGCAAAATGCAGGGTGAAGAAATTGCCCGCCTGATAAATGGAAAAGGCAAAGTGGCTTATATGGGCATACTGGGCCTGAACAACATGGAAGCAGGTTTTAAAGGCCTGCTGGATGTATTCAAAAAATATCCCGGTATTGAGGTGGTTGGCAAGTTTGATGATAAGGCTAATGTGGAAGAAGCTGCAAAAATAACGTCCGACCTGTTATCGGCGCATCCTGATATAGCCGCCTTTGCAGGCTTTGATTCCAATTCGGGCCCTGGCATTGCTTTAGCGATAAAAGAGGCAGGTAAGGTTGGCAAAATCAAAATTACCTGTGTAGATTGGGAACCTGAGCACCTGGCGTTAGTGAAACAAGGGGTTATCCAAATGCTTGCAGGGCAAAAACGTGAGCTTTTTACCTGGTATGGCGCCCAGTTTTTATATGATATGGTACATAAAACCAACCGGTTGTCAGGCAATGATGCGAAAGCCGGAATAACGGACATACCTTATTCAGTTAATACAGGCTTATTGAAAATTACAAAAGATAACGTAGATCAGTTTATTAACCATTAGTCCGGGATAATATGCAACTGAGGGCCGGTGCATTTACTTTATTATATGAAAATGGGTTTCTGCGCTATATCAACTATGGCAAAACAGAAATACTGAGGATGGTCTATTTTGCCCTGCGTGATGAGAACTGGGGCACTATGGATACCGTTATCAAAAACGAAGTCATTCAATCTGACCATAACAGTTTTCATATCAGCTATGACTGCTGTCATCAAAAAAAAGGCATCGATATTTTTTGCTGGAAAGTAACGATCAGCGGCAGCGAAAAAGGTGAGATCGTTTTTGAAATAGATGGATCTGCCCTTTCAGAGTTTTTAAAGAACAGGCTGGGGTTTTGTGTTTTGCACCCGATTGGTAATTACAGTGGCCAGAATGTCGAAATTACCCATCCTGATAATACTATAACACAGACCAATTTTCCGGAGCATATTGCGAATGATGATCCGTTCAGGCAAATAAAGAGTTTAAAATGGCAAAAAGACAATCATTGGTTTAACCTGGATTTTGAAGGGGATATTTTTGAAACCGAGGACCAGCGCAACTGGACCGATGCTTCATTTAAAACATTTTGCACACCGCATGATCTGCCTGTTCCTGTCAAAATAAAAGATGGCGAAAGGGTTCATCAAAAGATTATTTTTTCGCCCGTTGAACATCTGCCCGTTTTGCCGGATAACAAAAGCAGTGCTGTAGCAATTGCCATAACCGGGGAGGCTCTTGAACTACCCGAAATAGGTGTAGGCGCTTCGGCAGCGACTAATCAGATATCAGCAAAAGCCGAAGCTTTGCTCAGGGGGTTAGGGTTAAACCACTATGCAATAACTGTTGAGCCATCGCGGGAACACTGGACAGCACAGTTTTTTAATGATGCTGAAAATGCAAAAAAACTGCGCCTGCCTTTGCAGGTAACGCTGCGATTAGGTGAAGATTTTTTAAAGGAAACAACTTTGTTTACAACGCTTTGTCATCAATTAAAAGCAGATATTAAATCAATCCTTTTGCTGTCAAAAAATGAACTGGTAACCGGTCAGCAATTGACAGATCATATCAGGATAGTAAAAGAGCAGTTCCTTGGTGTGGTTATAGGTGTGGGTACTGACTGTAATTTTAAAGAAATCAATCGATGCCGGTTCGATGCCAATGGGGCAGATTTTGTCAGTTATGCCATTCATCCGCAGGAACATGCCTTTGATGATCTGTCGCTAATAGAAAGTATTGCCGCACAGGCAGACACTGTAAAAACCGCGAAATATATTTATGGTGAAAATATGCCTGTACATATTTCACCGGTTACTTTGAAGAAGAGGTTCAATCCATATGCCAGCGATCCGGCATTAATAACCAGGGAGTATAATGAACGCACCGACCTGAGACAAAAGAAAAGCTTTTGTGCACTTTTTACTTTAGGCAGCATTAAAAGTCTTGCAACAGCTAAGGCAGCGAGCATAACTTATTTTCAAACTATCGGCGACCAGGGAGTTTTATCAGTTAAAAATGAGCCCTTCCCGGTTTATTTTGCTTTAAAAAATATATTAAATTGTACCTCGCCGTCTATTGTTAATACTACATCAGCCAATCCGCTGAAAGTCGATAGCCTGCTGTTTGCAGATGGGTTGTTGATCCTTTGGAATTATACCGGGATACAGCAAACGGCATTAATATCCGGTGGACAAACGATAAAATTGGGTCCGCATCAGGTCAAAACAGTCAACATTAAATTTGATTGATCAGGATATCCTATCGTTCCACCGTCAGCACACCTGAAACCTTTTTAGTGCCCTTTTCGCGGTACTCGCTTGGGGTTAGCTTTACTATCCGCTTAAATAATTTATGGAAGTTTGAAAGGCTGTTAAATCCACTCGAAAAACAGATCTCACTAATGTCGAGATTATTTTCCATCAGCAATTCACAGGCGTAAGATATCCTTACTTCTGACAGATAATCGAAATAACTTTTACGCGTACGGGTTTTAAAGTAACGGCAAAAAGCAGAAGGGGTCAGGTTGATCAAATCAGCAACTACCGGCAGTGACACCGCATCTTTAAAGTGCTGAGCTGTATAGGAATAGATGGTATTGATCTTTCTTGAATCTTTGTCATTTACTTCTTTAAGGTAGCTTACCGGGTTAAGAAATACATATTCATCAGAACGTGCAAGTGTATCGAGTATGGATAGCAGCTCTAATATAGCCGGGGTTTCTTTTAATTGGGTTAAGTATACAAGCCTTTCACTGATCTTCTCCCGAAGGCTGCCCGTCAGTTTTATCCCCTGCTGGGCATTGTCTAAAAATTGCTTGATGTGACTGAATTCCTTTACCTGGAAAAAATGCTCTCCCAAAAAACACTCCCTGAACTGCACCACAATCGTTTGTATAGATTCATCAGGATACTGGCGGTAAAACTCCTTATCCCTTTGCCGGGTATGCGGCAGGTTTTTGCCAAATAATAATATTTCGCCCTCTTCAATAGGGTTGATATAATTACCTATAAAATTAGTGCCCCTGGCTTTAATACAATAAAGCAGCTCTATCTCCGGGTGAAAATGCCAGGGATTATTCCATACGATCTCATCGCCCTTGATAATGATCGAATTTCCCAGGGTAGGGATGATCTTTAATAAGTGAGGTTTCTGAGCTATGCGTTGTGCCTGGGGCATATTATAGCGTGTTTAAATTGGTTATATCAGTCTAAATTTATGAAAGTTGTTATAACTGTCAAAATTATTATTTAATAATAAAGCAAAATATCGAGGATTTTGATTTTGACAGGTAAAAAGATGGATTATTGCAAAAATAGCGTCTACAATAACCAATATAAAGGAAGCCAAAACCTTATCTATACCTTAATTTAGACTATTCTAACTATAACTCTACTTATACCTGTATTTATGACAATTATAATACCAGTATGATAGATATAGTCGGAGATCAATTATTAATTGCCGAAAAAACCAATTTATTAACCAATCAACTTAACTGTATGGAAAATTTATACACTCAAAATGTGTGCTTCGTGATCAGATCACCGGGCTACAGGTATTTAAAATAACCTGAACACAGGGCAATTGCTTTACAGGTAATCTCCTGAAGCAAACTTCGGATTGATTTTTAGCAGGTATCCAAAATGGATACTACACTTAATTTAAGCGCCCAAAAATGGTGCAAGGAATTCTTTTTGCCTAAAAATATCCCCGGAATTTAAAAATCGCCCTTTATAAAACAAACAAACAGCTTCGCAAAAAGGCTGCAAAAACCGCTAAACCAATTTAACCTTTAACGAATTTAAATTTATGAGAAAACTACAATTAACTATGTGTTCATGCTTCCTGCTATATAGTTTTATAGCGCAGGAAAGTAATGCGCAAGTTCTGGCTTCCAACTATAACCGGAAGACAGCAACAAACAGCCTGGAGGGACGGTCAGCTTCCATACAGGCCGCCGTTACTATATCAGGCCAGGTAACGGATAACACCGGATTGCCATTACCCGGAGTAAGTGTGATGTTAAAAGGGTCCACTTCGGGCACCGTTACTGATGCTAATGGAAAATATTCGATAAGTGTTCCCGATCAAAATGCAACCCTTGTTTTCAGCTTTGTTGGCTACAGAAGACAGGAAGTTGTTATTGGCAGTAACATCTCCATCAATATTAAGCTGCAGGATGCCGATAAATCACTTAATGAAGTAGTGGTAATAGGCTACGGTACCCAGCGCAAGACGGATCTTACCGGAGCGCTTACCTCGGTTTCAACCAAAGACTTTGCCCAGCAACCGGTTACAAGGGTCGACCAGGTGCTTGAAGGCCGTGTTGCCGGTGTACAGGTAACCAATGCCAGCGGTGCACCCGGCGCAGATGTACGTATACGGGTAAGAGGTTCTAACTCGGTTTTAGGAAATAATGATCCCCTGTATGTGATAGACGGTTTTGTAGGTGCCGATTTTTCTATCCTTAACCCAAATGATATCGAATCCTTACAGGTATTAAAAGACGCCGCCTCTACCGCTATTTATGGTAGCAGGGGTGCCAATGGAGTTGTCATTGTTACCACAAAAAAAGGATCAAGCTCGGGCTTCAAAATATCCTACGAGGCGCAGGCTTCCAGTTCAGAAGTGGTTAAAAGATGGGATGTGATGGATGCATTTGATTATGCAACGGTAGCAAATGAACGCTCTGCGGCTATAGGAACATCACCTATCTTCACACAAGATCAGCTAAGCCAGTTCCAGAACAACAAAGGTACCGACTGGCAGGATCTGGTATTTCGAAAAGCGTCCGGTCAGCAGCATCAATTAACTATTACAGGCGGCGGCGATAAAACCACTTACCTGATATCAGCCAATATCCTTGATCAGGATGGCGTAATCAATAATACCGGTTTTAAAAAATATAGTGTCCGTTCAAATATCAGTTCAAAGCCAACTGATGATTTGTCTTTCCGATTAAATTTTACAGGATCAAGAATTCAGAACCACAACATCGGTTTGCAAAGCGGTACAGGCAATGCGCTGGTTGAAGCCTTGTCATGGGCGCCAACTACGCCGGCTTATGACGCTACAGGGCATTACACTTCTCAAGACCCTACAGGTTCTGTTGCCAACAACCCGCTTACTTTGCTGTACGATCTTAATAATGATGACAACAGGAACATTGCAAATGTTATTGGCGGTGTAAATTATAAATTACCGATCCAGGGCCTGGCCGTTGATCTGCAATATGGCGTTAACTATGCAGGTATACAGGACGCTTCATGGGGTGGCACTTACCTTACCCGCGGCAATCCTTTTGCAAGCAGAGGTACCAGTGACCAGGTAACTTTACAAAGCACAAGCTCGCTTAACTACAACCGCACCTTTAACAAAGATCACAACATCAGTGCGGTACTGGTATTTGAAACTCAGAAATACGTTCAGAACGATTTTTCTGCTACAGGTAATACCCTGTTTTTCCCCGATCTGGGTTATTATAACCTGGCGCTTGCCAACTCTTATGCGGTTGGCACAGGTTATTCAGAATCTGCTCTGCTTTCCTACCTGGGTCGTGTAAATTATTCCTATAAAGACAAATACCTGTTGTCTTTCGCGATAAGGAGGGATGGCTCTTCCAAATTTGCTGACGGAAACAAGTACAGCACATTCCCTTCCGTAGGTGTAGGTTATAACCTGGCACAGGAAGATTTTATAAAAAGCATGAATGTGTTTAGCAATCTTAAATTAAGGGGCAGCTGGGGTATGACAGGAAGCCAGGCTATTGGCCCCTATGCTACGCTGTCAACCTATAATACCGGAACCCCTGCTGCATTCAACGATGCCGGCGTACTTTATGGTATCCAGCTTGGCAATCCGGGTAATACCCGCCTCAAATGGGAGACCACTAAACAAACAGACGTTGGCCTGGAAATGGGATTCCTGGACGGCCGTTTAAACCTGGAAGGTGATTACTTTGTAAAGAACACGACAGACCTGTTGCTGAACCAGGCATTACCTGCTTATGTAGGCGGTGGTACCGAAACTAAAAATGTGGGATCGGTGCAGAACAAAGGTTTTGAAGTTACGCTTACTGCCAACCTGCTCAGATCGGCCGGTTTCAACTGGACAAGCAACTTTAATATTGCTGTAGTAAAGAACAAAGTAGTAAGCCTGGGTGGTATAGCCCCGAGGATTGCCCAGGGAACAGGTGTAGGTGGAGGTATGTCTACTACTAATGAATTTATATTGCAGCCGGGGTATTCGCTTGGTTCATACTGGGGCCTCAAATATTTGGGAACATGGAAACCAACCGAAGCAGCGGAAGCCGCAAAATACAACGAAAAACCAGGGGATTCTCATTATGCTGACCTGAACAATGACGGTCAGATCAACGCTGACGATTTCGGCATTATCGGTAAAGGTATTCCAACTACCACACTGGGATGGAACAATACCTTTAGCTATAAACACTTTACCCTCAACATTTTCTTCCAGGGGGTATTCGGGGTTGATAAACTGGATTACACCCGCGCAGTAGCATTATCAGGAAGCGGGGACGCAAGGCAATATATTCTGTCTGAGATACAGGGCAGGTATATACCGGGAGAAAACCAAACTTCAAACATCCCTGCTTTCAGCAGCACAAATGTTGTGGTAACGCAATCAAGCAGGTTTATTGAAAATGGTAACTATGTTCGCCTAAAAAACCTGAGCCTTGCTTATACTTTCCCGAAAGTGGTTAATAATAAAGGCGATATCAAAATATTCGTAAGCGGTACCAACCTGCTAACCTTTACCAAATATAAAGGGCTTGACCCGGAAGCAAATAATATAGGATCGGGCACCGATACTGCGCAGGGAATTGATTATGGCGCCTACCCAAATTCAAGGACATATACGTTAGGCGTTAACTTATCATATTAAAATATTAATCTATTAAGAAAATGAAAAAGCTACTCATAATTTCTATAGTTGCCTTCTTTATAACCGCCAGCGGTTGTAAAAATTATCTGGAAGAAGATGTTAAAGGCGCCCTGCTTGGTTCAGGGGCCTTAAAGTCTCAGCAGGGCCTCGAAGCTGCACTCACCGGTGCTTATGCAGGCTGGGAAAATACATTCAGCACGGGTTTTATACATGCTACCGCTGTTGCTGCTACCATGGGAGGCGATGATGTGACCACACATCACGCCAGTAACAAAGCTGATTTGCGCGAGTTTGATCAGTTTGCGGTGTCGGCCACCAATCAAAGAACACAGGCATTGTACAACGGCTGCTACAAGGCTATACAAGGCGCAAACAATGTAATAGCTAACTATAAAACCACTACCGGCGATGCCGCAACCATCAATGCTATTGCCGGCGAGGCTTATTTTGTAAGAGCATTGTCTTACTACTGGCTTATCCGTTTGTATGGCAGTATCCCTTTAATTACCGATCCTAATTTTTCGGATGCAATGCTGACTATTAAAAGGTCATCAGCTGCTGATGTTTACAAGTTAATAGAAAGTGACCTTACCGCAGCTGATGGCCTGCTCCCAAACTCCAAGCGCGATCCGGGACGGCCTAACAAGGGCACAGCCGAAGCTTATCTTGCGGATGTTTATCTGACTGAAGGCGGCTG
>JBEHXM010000123.1:0-14600 GCA_048498695.1 Bacteroidota bacterium | reverse complement strand
TATTTTTTTTGGTAAAAAGAGAGTGGCTTTAAAAGGCGGATAAATGCCACACCGCATTCATGTTTAATCTGATCGCTCATGATTGGGAATGAGTCGGCAAAACTACAATTTTAATGTTGAAACTTTAAATTAACAATGTCATTAGATTGCATTAATATTCAGTAGTACGAAGCGAAAGTGAACGGGTGAGAAAATACTATTGAATACCAATTGATAAATATAGTCTCAACATTATTACTGATACATCTCTTATTTTCAATTATATTTATCCAACCTAACACTAAAACCTAAAAATTATTTTATCGAGCCAATTATGAAAGAAGAACCCGGCGAAGCAAACGCCATAACCCGGCGGCAGTTTATCGAAAAAACAGCTCTTATTTCAGCTATTACCCTTGTTCCCAACTTTGTTCTCGGTTGCCGGGGCCACAAACCGGCAGGTAAATTGATCAATCTTGGTTTTATTGGAACAGGAAAGCAGGCTATGGGCCTTAAACAATCTTTCCTGGACACCGGAGAGATCAATCTTGTAGCAGCAGCTGATGTTTATGGTGGTAAACTGAAACGCTTTGCCGGCGAGGTAAATCAATATTATGCAGACCATTCATCCGACAGCAAATATCCCGGCTGTGTAACCTATGGGGATTTCCGCCAGATATTAGCCCGAAAGGATATTGATGCCGTTGTAATTGCCGTTCCTGATCACTGGCATTCAGTAATTGCTATACTGGCAGCGCGTGCGGGAAAGGATATTTATTGTGAAAAACCCCTTTCGTTAACCATCAAAGAGGGACGGGCAATGGTTGATGAAGCCCGAAAATATAAAAGAGTATTCCAAACAGGCAGCATGCAGCGTTCGTGGCCCGAGTTCAGGCAGGCTGTAGAGTTGGTGCGTAACGGATATATCGGCGAGATCAAAACTATCAAAGTAAACGTAGGGGGACCACCGGTACCCTATAACCTGCCTGCCGAAACAATACCGGCTGATTTAAACTGGGATTTTTGGTTGGGGCCGAACTCGCCGCAGGTATATAATCATAACCTGGCACCGGGACTGAATGATGATTTTTGGGCGCACTGGCGTGATTACAGGGAATTTGGCGGTGGCTTTATGACAGATTGGGGTGCGCATATGTTTGATATAGCCCAGTGGGGGCTGGATATGGATGCCAGCGGGCCAGTATTGATCACTCCGCCTGATAAAGATCATCCCTTCCTCACCTATCAATATGCCAACGGCATCATCATGACGCATGAGCCGGAAAAAGGTGATAATGGCGTACGCTTTATAGGAACAAAAGGCGAAGTGCACGTGGTGCGCGGCAAACTGGAAACAACACCAGCATCATTAAAAGACCAGGTGATCAGCGAAACCGAAAAACATGTTTATCACAGCGAAAATCATTATAAAGATTTCCTGCAGGCTATCCGCAAACGAACAAAACCCGTTGCTGATGTAGAAATAGGCCATCGTACAGCTACAGTGTGTAATTTAGGTAACCTGGCCTATCAATTAAAACGCCCGCTGCATTGGGACCCTGTTAAAGAAGAATTTATAAATGATGACGAGGCTAACAAGTTAAGGGGAAGAGAGATGAGAAAGGAATGGACAGTATAAGCCTTACCCCAGCCCCTCTCAGGTAGAAGGGGGCATTTTAATTATTCAACTTTACATGCTATCCTGAATATAATCAGTCGGTTAAACCATTATTGGAAAAATCCATCTAAGAAGCGATCCCCCTGCCTAATCACTTTCAACATGAAAAAACTTTTCCTTCTTCTGCCATTGTTTTGCATGGCATCTCAGTTATTATTTGCACAGCAAAAGAATATAAAAAAACCTGATGGTAGCTCCATTTCTACCAAATTCATCGATCAGACTGTCAAAAAATTAATGGATACGGCGGGCGTAACCGGATTATGCATAGGCATTATTAATAACAATCAACCAGCATATATAAAGGCATATGGCTATAGAAACAAGGTGTTGAACGAATTAAACGATACATCCACCTGTTTTTATGCAGCATCATTAACTAAGGTAGTATTTGCTTATATTGTGGTTCAACTGGCCCAGGAGAGCGTGATCGACCTGGACAAACCGCTTTATACCTATCTTCCTAAGCCAATCCCGGGATATGACAATTATAAGGAACTGGCAGGCGATGACCGCTGGAAACTGATCACAGCACGGGAATGCCTGGACCATACTACTGGTTTTCCGAACTGGAGAAGCGATGACCAAAAAATGGCTATATACTTCACTCCGGGATCTCATTATTCTTACTCAGGCGAAGGACTGATGCTATTGCAAATGGTAGTTGAGGAGATTACCCACCGAAAACTGGAAGATATAGCGCAGGAGAGAGTATTTAAGCCTTTTCATATGACACGCACTAGTTTTATCTGGCAATCACGTTTTGAAAATGATTATGCAAACGGTCATGGTATAGAAGAAGATACTATCAAAAAAGACCGTTATAAAGAAGCTTATGGCGCCGGGTCAATGGAGACAACTATTGGGGACTACAGCCGCTTTGTATCAGCATTGCTCAATAAAAAAGGGCTGAATAAAAAGTATTGGGATGAAATGTTTTCGCCGCAGATCGCTATTAATTCAACTACCCAAATGTTTTCATTAAATGTTGCCGACACGACGAGCGCCAATAAAGCCATAGAATTATCCTACGGACTTGGGATAGGGCTTTTCAAAACACCTTACGGCCGGGCTTTCTTTAAAGAAGGAAACGGTTTGGGGTGGATGCATTATATGATTGCCGTTCCGCAGCAAAAAACCGCATTGATCATGATGAGCAATAGCGCCAATGCCACGGGCATATTTACCGAGCTTACGCAGAAACTGACCGGCGTCACCATTCCTTACAAATGGGAAAGCTATGTGCCTTACCGTGGTACGGTTAAATTAACACCTGGGCAGCTACAAGAATTTGCAGGTGTTTGGGAAGGGCCTGAATATACGGCCACCATAAAAGTAGTTGACGGCAAATTAAAAGTGGAAGCCCCAAAAGTGGGATTGCCGCCTACTAATTTTTATACACAAAACGACCATCATTTATTTTTAAGAATAATGGAAGCCGACTTTGAATTTGTAAAAGGTGCCGACGGCAAATTCGATAAAGCCATTGCTGACGACGAAGGGCAGCATTATGAGTTAAAAAGGATCAAATAATTAGTAGAGACGCAAGGTATTGCGTCTCTACTAAAAATATCTTTACAATCTTTCCCCGTGCTGGCTGATATCCAGGCCAATGGTTTCCTCTTCCTTTGACACACGTAAGGGCGATATCATATCGGTGATCTTTAATAGCAAAAGCGATCCGAAGAATGAGAATATGGATACCGCAACCAATGCGATACACTGCACAAAAAACAAATGTGTATGACCGAAAAATAAGCCGTCTCCGGTTGCGTTACCTGCATTTACATTTTTGTTGGCGAATACGCCTGTAAGCAGCATACCTACCATACCGCCCACACCATGACAAGGGAATACATCAAGGGTATCGTCTATTGAAGTGCGGGTACGCCATTCAACTACCAGGTTACTTACCACTGCCGAAATGATCCCGATAGCCAATGAATGCGGTACCGAAACATATCCGGCTGCTGGAGTAATGGCAACCAGTCCAACCACCGCACCGATACAAGTGCCCATTGCAGATGGCTTTTTTCCTCTCAGCATATCAAAAAATATCCAGGTAAGCCCTGCCGCGGCTGAGGCTGTAGTGCTTGTTGCTAATGCATTTACCGCTAAATGATTTGCACCGAAAGCCGAACCAGCATTAAAACCAAACCAGCCGAACCAGAGCAAGCCGGTACCAATGATCACATAAGTTACGCGGGCAGGTGCATGGTTGGCCTCACTACGCCGCTTCAGATATAAAGCCGAGGCCAAAGCTGCCCATCCTGCCGACATGTGTACTACTGTTCCACCGGCAAAATCCAGAACGCCAAGCCTTGACAAAATACCATCAGGATGCCAGGTGGCATGCGCTAAAGGTGAAAAGATAAAAATAGAAAACAGGCACAGAAATATGATATAGCTGCTAAAGCGGATGCGTTCGGCAAATGCCCCGGTGATCAGTGCCGGGGTAATGATGGCAAATTTTAACTGGTACATCGCAAAAAGCAGCAAAGGTATTGTTGGTGCCAGTTTCCAGGTGGCATTACCCAGCATTCCCTTCATCATAAAATAGGTACAAGGATTGCCGATCACCCCGCCAACAGTGTCGCCAAATGCAAGGCTAAAACCAAATATCCCCCACATCACCGTAATGATCACCATACAAATCACACTTTGCAGCATGGTGGATATCACATTTTTTTTGTTCACCATACCGCCATAAAAAAAGGCCAGACCCGGTGTCATGATCAAAACCAACGCAGTTGACATCAGCATCCAGGCGATATCGCCTGTGTTAAAATTTGGATTGCCTGAATTATGGAGTTCAACAGAAGGGAAAATAAAGGTCAGGATCAAGATAACAATAATAACGGCGAAGGGAAAATAACGTTTCATACTTTTTTGAAAAACCGGTTTATTTTGCGGACTGCAAATTACTTAATTTCTCAAAAAATGAATAATTTATTCAAATAATTTCAATAAAACGTTAATTTTTTTAATACTTATAATTATTTAGCCAAAATATCCGGGAAAAGACCTAAATAAACGATCAATAATGAAATAATTACAATTGAAGTTAATAAAAATGGATTTGGATGAATAAATCCGGTATTTCTTTCTGTTTTTCGTAAAAATAAATTCAAAGGGACCTTAATATAGTAAAATAACGAAACTACAGTAGTAATTGCGCCAGTTATCATCAATAATAGCAGCCATATATCATGATTTTGCTGATAAACTGCATAAACCGATGAAAATGCGAGGAATTTGCCATAAAACCCGGCAGTAACAGGCAAACCGGTAAGTGATATTAATATTACTACGAAACATACCCCTGCAACAGGGAATTTAAAACCCAGTCCTTTGAAATCACTGATATTTTCGGCTTGCGCTGTATTTGAAAAATAGCTGGCCAGCATCCATGCCCCAACATTGGCCAAAGCATAGGCAAAAAGGTAAAAGATCAATGCCGACATGCCCTGTGTAGTGAAGCTAACAATTGCCATCAATGCAAAGCCGGTATGCCCAATGCTTGAATAAGCCAGCATCCTTTTCAGGTTATTCTGCAGGGTAGCGGCAAAGTTTCCGGCTATCATGGTAATAATGCCTGCCACAGATAAAAACAAACGGAAATCAAATGCAGGCCATTGCGGTGCTGAAGATGCACCGCCCGGTATAAAGGGTGCCAGAAAGTTGATGAGTAATCCGAATGCGGCGATCTTGGTTACTGTGGATAGAAAAGCCGAAACCGGCGAAGGTGCTCCCTGGTAAATATCGGGCACCCAAAAGTGCATAGGCACAAATGATAATTTGAAACCTATCCCGGCGAGAAATAATATCATGGCGAAAGAAACCGCGATGGGATTAACATGCATTAAGCCCGGCAGCAGGTTGCCGCCAAAAAGATTGAGCGAACCGCTAAAGCCATACAGCAACGAAATACCATACAGCATTGTAGCAGAGGTTGAGGCGCCGAACAATACATATTTCAACCCGGCTTCACTGCTTAATCCTTTACCGCCCCGGTAGGCTACCATCAGGTAAGAAGCGATGGAAACCATTTCAATAGAAAGGTAGATAGATAACAAATTGACTGACATTACCATCAGGTGCATACCTAATATGGCAGCTATGGCAATGGAATACAGATCGGATAATCCTTTAGTATGCGAATTCAGGTCATCATCCCATTCAAAATATAAGATCAATACGATAGACAAGGCATCAATAATCAGTTTGAATATAAGCGAGGTATGATGCAATAAAAGTATTCCGCTAAAAAACAAATGCGGTTCTGCGAGGATCAGTTTGAATTGCTCCAGGTCTTTAAAGATCACTACCAACAGACCTATACAGGCTGTTGCCTTACATAACCAGGCGGATGTTTTACCAAATATCAGGTCTGTTACCAAAACCACTACAAACAATACCGACAGGCATATCTCGGGCATGAAAAACTTAATGCTCTCAAGAACCTGGTTCAGCTGTCCCGGTAAAAATGGTAACAGATCGTTCATTTAATGAATAATATGTTTTGTGTAATTTATCAATGTCAATACCGAATCATTAACCTTATCAAATAACAGCGATGGCATTACACCCAAGAGCAACGCCAGTAAAGCAAGGGGCAACAAGGCGACCGTTTCTCTTATATTCAGGTCCACAAGCGCTGTTTTCCATACATCGCCGCCTTTTAATGATAATGAGCCAAAATACATTCTTTGTAAAGTCCATAGGAAATAGGCGGCACTCAACAGGATTCCTACTGATCCGCAAACGGCCATCCAATAAGGTAAGGCCCCGTTAACTGAAGGCGATTCAAAAGCCCCGACCAATGAGAATGCCTCGCCGATAAAAGCGGAAAAGCCGGGCAATCCTAAGGATGCAAAAAATGCGATCATGATAAAGGTGGTATATTTAGGCATCAATGTCCCCAATCCCCTGAAATGATAAATATCACGATCATGCACACGGTTATAAATTACACCTGCCAGGAAGAACAGCATGGTTGATAAAAATCCATGGCTCACCATTTGCATCACCGCCCCGCTGATACCTTCTGTAGTCAAGGAGGCGATCCCTAACAAAACAAAGCCCATGTGCGATACGGACGAATAGGCGATCATTCGTTTCATATCCTGCTGGGCAAGGGCATTAAATGCGCCGTACAGAATGGATATAACACCCAGCAATCCAAGCCAGAAAGCCCCGGATACAGCTACTTCGGGGAATATACCCAAACATATACGGATGATACCGTATCCGCCTATTTTCAGCAATATACCCGCCAGTATGATGGAAACAGGTGTAGGAGCTTCCACATGCGCATCTGGCAGCCAGGTGTGCAAGGGTACCACAGGCACTTTTATGGCAAAGGCTATGAACAGCACCACAAAACCAACTGTACGCGCAGGAATACCTAAAAGCGTTTTGTGACCCAATGCTGCGAATATTGAATTCGCATCGTAATTGGCCGGGTTCATCATCTGGATGATGTTGAAAGTATGATTACCTGTTGCAGGATCTTTAACGGATAAATAAAGCCCTATCATGACCAGCAGCATAAATACTGAACCAAACAGTGTGTACAGGAAAAATTTAATAGCTGCATATTCTCTGCGTGCACCACCCCACATCCCGATGAGGAAGTATAGTGGCAGCAGCATCAGTTCATAAAAGATATAGAACAGGAAGAAATCAAGCGCACAAAATACGCCGATCACCGCGGTATTTAAAAGCAGGAATAAACTAAAAAAACCTTTAAGGTTACTTTTGATCTCCCACGATGCAAGCGCGGCGATCACCATCACCACCGAGCTCATCACTAAAAGTGTGATGGATATGCCATCAATCCCGACAAAATAATCGATCTGCATTTTGCCTAAAGTGCCCAGGTCGAGGTTGATCCAGGGCAGCTTTTGAATAAACTGGAACTGTTCCTCGTTATTGATACCGCCATGGCCCGCTCCAGTTTGAAAATGCAGGTACATCCAGATACTGATACCCAACTGCACCAGTGTGGCCAGAAGCGTAATATACTTAAAACTGGCCCGCAATGAGGAAGGCAGCAGTATGATGAGCAAACCAAACAGCAGAGGCGTAAATATCAGGAGTGATAATATATTCATCAGGTTCAGATCAATATTTTAAATAAAAAAATTGCCAGTATAACTGCCAGCATACTAAACAGGTAATATTGCACTTTACCTCCCTGGAAATGCCGGGCAAAATTACCGATACCCATTACCAAAGACGCTATAAAATGTAATATACCGTCAATTATATAGCGGTCGGTCCATTTTGCAATGTTTGAACAAGCAATACCGGCATCCTTCAGCAAATGTATAAAACCATCTATAATATTACGGTCGGCCCATTGGGCAGTTTTACTTAGAACCATTACCGGCGCAATAATAAAGCGGGCATAAAATTTATCGATATACCATTCGTGATACGAAAATTTGAACAGCCAGCCACTCTCTGGTAATGGCAATGCTTTTTGTTTTACATATACAGACCAGGCCCAGTAAATTACCAGTATGCTGATGATATTTAACCCTGCCGGAATTATGGTGTGGTAAATGTTTACCCGGTCAAGGCCATAATTTTTTTGAAAGCCCTCAAGCAGCCATGCGTGTTCATATAAAACCGGGTTAATGGAAAACAACGGGAACAAACAGCAGACAGCCAAAAATATTAACGGAAGCTTGTACTGCCAGCCCCCATCGCTGATGTGTATTTTAATGTGGGGATTAATCTGCGCTAACTTGAATTCGCCAAAAAATACTTTTGAGATCAGCCTTGCTACGTAAAATGCGGTCAGCCAACTGGTGATCAATGCGCCGATGGGTATCAGTTTAAAAACCCAGTTCTTGCCCTCAGACCATTCAAAGGATTGTATCAGGATACCATCTTTGGAGAGATAGCCCGATGTCAAAGGTAAACCCACCAATGCCAGACCGCCTATTAAGCAAGCGATAAAAGTGAGCGGCATTTTTTTACGCAAGCCACCCATGTATAAAACGTTTTGCGGGTCAATATCCAACTGGTATTCATCTTTAATGTGCTGCACTTCGTGAATGACGATGCCAGCTACCAAAAATAACAGGCATTTGAAAAAAGCGTGTGTTGCCAGGTGAAAAAGCGAAGATCCGTAAGCGCCTATCCCCATGGCCATCACCATAAAACCTAATTGTGATATAGTGGAATAAGCCAGAATACGTTTCAAATCGTTTTGGGTGAGCGCGATAGTTGCCGCCATAAATGCTGTGAAGCATCCGATCACGGCAAGAACTACCAGTTCCTGGCTATTAAACATTGGATACACACGACCTAAAAGAAATACCCCTGCGGCTACCATCGTAGCAGCATGGATGAGGGCCGATACGGAAGTTGGCCCTTCCATGGCATCAGGCAGCCAGGTATGCAAAGGAAATTGCGCCGACTTAGCAGCAACAGCTAAAAATATTCCTCCGCAGGCTACATATTGCCAACCACCGGGTAATTCAAAGGCAGCCGATCTGACCAAAGCATTTGTGCCGAATAACTGTTCTATATCAAAGGTGCGATACACTACAAACAGGATAGCAATAGCAATGAGTAAACCTATATCTCCTATCCTGTTCATGATAAAGGCTTTTTTATTAGCCAGTATAGCTTTAGGTTTTGTAAACCAAAAACCTATGAGTAGATAGGATGAAAAGCCAACCAGTTCCCAAAAAATGTAAAATAAAATGAGGCTATCTACTACTACCAATGCCAGCATACTGAAGCAAAAGAAGCTGAGGTATGTAAAATAGCGTTTATACCGCTCATCATTCTTCATGTAGGCGGTGGAATAAATATGCACCGGCAGTGCAATAAGTGATACCAGCAAAAGCATCAGGGCCGAAAGGTTATTCAGCAGAACCCCGGCATATAATTTAGTGCTACCAATGGCGAACCATAGTTGTTGCTGATGCACTTGGTGCTGGTTCCAGACTCTTGAAAATACAAATACGGATAACACACAGCTTGTCAGGATAGCCAGCGTTGATAACCACCCGGCTGCTTTGTTGCTTTTACCCGGCAGAAAAACATTAATAACAAAAGCAAGCAAAGGCAACAGCACCGCAGCAAGTGCGAAGCGAATGGTTAAGGTATCTATTGCTTGTAAAAAGTTTTCCAATGTTATTGTTTAATAATCAATCCCTTAATTCGTTCACTTTTCCCGGATCGATCGTTTTGTATTTTTTGTACACATTTAAAATAATGGCCAGCGCTACTGCCGTGGTGGCTGCCGCTAATACGATTGCGAACAAGGCAAATAATTGTCCCCCATTATCTAACCGGTCATACTTACCAAAAGCGACCAGGTTTAAAATGGCAGCGTTCAACATCAACTCAATACCGATCAGTACCTGTATGGCATTGCGTTTGGACAGGATAACGTATAATCCCACACAAAATAAACCAGCACTCACTATCAGGAAATCGGATAAAGATATCATCCCCTTTTCTCCTTTCGTGATAAATGCGCCGCGCCTATTAACGCCATCAGTAATAAAACAGACATCGCCTCGAAAGGCAGCAAATATCTTGTCATCAAATTAACACCGATATTATTCACTGTTGTATCGCCGGGCGTAACCACGTTTTTTTGTGCAACTGCGTTTTTTATCCATGTTAAATTATTCACATCTGCTTTAAACAGGATATTGATCATCACCACAAAAAACAAAACCGCCAGCAACAAAGCCGGTAATTTGCTTATACTGATAAAACGGCTTTTCTGTTGCTCTAAATTGGCCAACGTTTCCTTACCTGACAGCATAAAGGCAAACAATATCAGTACCAGGATGCCACCCACATAAATGACGATCTGTGTAATGGCAATGAAATCGGCCAAAGCCAGCACATATAAACCCGCCAGGCCAAGCAGTGTTACGAAGAACATAAACACGCTGCGCACCAAACTTTTACTGGCAGCTACAAATAAAGCTGATGCCAGTACAATAAAACCCATCAGGTAAAATAGTGCCTGGGCCATGGTCATTCTTCGCCCTCCTTTTTCTGCATGGCAGCTAACTTGGCGGCCTGTTTCTCGGCGATCTGTTTTTCAAGCAATACCCGCTTTTCTTCTGCATCTTCGGGCGTCATATCAGAGAATTCGTAATTCAGGTCTTTTAACTCGAATACGCTTTTATCATACTGGTTAGTCATGATGATACACTCCGTAGGGCACACGATAGTACATAGTCCGCAGTACATGCATTTGGCCATATCGATATCAAACTTGGCCGCATACAACATCTTTTTACTGCCGTCAGATGTTTGACCTATTACCTCCGTTGCCTTTATAGATTCAATGTCGATGCAATCCACCGGGCATATTTTGGCACAAAGGTCGCACACAATGCAATCGTCAATCTCCACTTCCAACTGGTAACGGCCCACTTCAGGTACCGGCAACTCCTGTTTAGGATATTGAATGGTATTTGTTCCTTCTAAATTTTTGAAGTAATTATCGCTGCTCACCGGCGTTATGGTTCGTTTCGCATTCGACGCAAAAAGATGCCCCATGGTAACGGTTAAACCCTTCCATGCAGTTGTAAATCCTTTTATTGCGTTTTTAAACATTGATTACATTCTTTAATTACACCGATTACTTTTTTGATTACACCGATTTACTTAATTAATTTAAAAACTAATCTCTAGTTAACTAATCTCTGATCTCTAATCACTAATCTACATTAACCATAGCCGCCACACCCCCGATATCAACATACATAAAAAGGCCAGAGGTGTTAATACTTTCCAGCACAAATTCATTAGCTGATCTACCCTTAGACGGGGTAATGTCCAGCGTATCCACATTTGTACGCCAACCAATAACAATACTTTCAGCACTGTCCAAAGTATACCCCAGGCTGCCCCGGTTGTCCAGTCGGCTAATCGGACCGAACCGATATTGGGCAATGGCGTATTCCAGGCGCCCAGGAACAAGATCACTCCTACCATGGACACCAAAAACATCATGGAATACTCGGCCAAAAAAACAAATGCAAAACGCATGCCTGTAAATTCGGTATGGAAACCTGCCACAAGCTCTGATTCGGCTTCGGGTATATCAAACGGTGCGCGGTTGCTTTCTGCCAATGATGCTATGAAATAAATCACAAAAGCGATGATCAGATGTGGCGCTCTGAAAATATTCCAGGTGAAGATACCGCCATTGGCTGATACATCCCATATACCTAAAAAGGTTGCCTTCTCGTGTGATAATATCCCTTGCTGGGCCGAGATAGTTTGCAGATTTAATGTTTGTGCGATCATCACTACCGAAATAATGGCAAAGCCTGCGGGTATCTCGTAAGAGATGATCTGCGCAGCCGAACGCATGGCACCCAAAATAGAATATTTATTATTGGAACCCCAACCGGCCATCAGGATGCCTAATGTTTCTATAGAGAGTATAGCAAAAATATAATATAAGCCAAGATTCAGGTTTGAAGGGGCAACACCCGGCCCCCAGGGTATGGCTGCAAAACCCAAATACACGGCAATAAAAATAATTGCCGGCGCCAGCATAAATAATAATTTATCTGCAGCAGATGGTATGATCAGTTCTTTAATCAGCAGCTTTAAAACATCGGCCAGGGTTTGCAGAACACCAAATTTACCGGTCTCTGTCGGACCCAGCCTGTCCTGGATAAAAGCCGAAACCTTACGCTCTGCATACACACCGAAAAGCGCAAAAAAGCCCGAAAAAGCAAACAGGCCAACAGCGATAATGAAATATTTAATGTAAAAATCCAAGGATCAGTTTGCTTCAACTGCAAACTTAATAAATGCCCGGTAATATTTAGTCATACCGGGTTAATAAGTATGATAAAGTTTATAGGCAATGTATATTATCGATATTAATTACTTTAAAGGGATATATTCTGATTTTACCTTTTCTGAAAAAAATACAGATGCCTGATGATCGAAATCGCCAGTGTCATCAGAAGTGGTAAAAAATTGCCGGGTATTGTTGCGGGTCAGTTTTTGTTCCATTTCAGGGTGGCGCTTAAGGTAATCCTTCAGGCTTTTGGCTACAATATCACCCTGGGGGACTACTTCAATATCAGCAGGCAAATGGGCTTTTATTTTCTCCTGTAATAACGGATAGTGAGTACAGGCCAGCAAAATTGTATCGATCTGGCTGGATTGCGCCAATACCTGGTCGAGATACTTTTTTACAAAATAGTCGGCACCGGGCTGATCATGCTCGCCATTCTCGATGAGTGGCACCCAAAGCGGACAGGCTTGCTGATGAACTTTTATATCAGGAAAAAAATGATTTATCTCGATCAGGTAAGACTCTGATTGTACTGTACCCTTTGTACCCAACACCCCAATTTGCTTGGTTTTGGTGTAATTACCCATCACTTCTGCCGTAGGGCGAATCACACCCAATACTCTTTTTACGGGATCTTCACTTTTCAGATCCTGCTGCTGAATGGTCCTAAGTGCTTTTGCTGAAGCAGTATTGCAGGCCAGGATCACCAGCGGGCATCCCATTTCAAAAAGCATTTGAACGCATTCCCAGGTATACTGATGAATGGTTTTGAATGAACGGTTGCCATAAGGCGCTCTTGCATTGTCGCCTAAATAAATATAATCATAACCAGGAAGCTGGTCGGCTATAGAACGAAAAACGGTTAGTCCGCCGTAACCTGAATCGAAAATACCTATTGGTTGTCTGTTTAACACTTTGTAAAAATAAAAAAAGCGCCCGGTAATAACGGACGCTTCTGAATGATTTATAAAAATGATTTCTTATTTCAAGCCTAACTTAGCTTTCACTTCAGCCATCATGTCATCCCCCGGAGGCGATACGATCAAATCAGTTTGTGATGAATTAACTACGTAGGTATAGCCTTTTTCTTTAGCTACCTGTGCAACTGCTGCACGTGCCTTGTCAATTATCGGTTTACCAAGCTCATCTCTTTTGGCATCAACTTTTTGTTTAGCATCATTGCTGTAATCCTGCAAACGCTTATTCAGGTCATTCAATTCGCTCTCTTTAGCACCACGAACTGCATCGGTCATTGTTGCCCTTTGTGCCTGGTAAGCCTGGCTTTTAGACTGCAATTCGTTATTCATGGTAGTCAGTTGATCAATAAATTGTTTATTGTATGCTGTAATATTTGCTATGGCAGCTTTAGTTTCAGGCATTTGGTCAACGATCTGGTCTAAGGCAACATATCCAATCTTTTGCGCCTTAGCTATATTCCCTGCAAATACTATACATGCCGCGACTAAAGCAACTTTCAATAATTTTTTCATTTTCCTGTTTTGGGTTTAATAATAGTAATTTTTATAGTTAAGTTTAATTTTTACTTAGCAAAAACGCCGGGCTTAAGGCCCAGCCTGGTTATTACATCCGCGCTTTTATCATACCGCGGATTAGCATACAGCATAATTACTTCGCTGTTCTTATCAAAGATCATGTCAAGGTTTTCACTTTCTGCAACAGCCTGTATTGCTTTTGTAACACGATCCTGTATGGGTTTTATCAAAGCACTGCTTTTTTTAGATAACTCGCCATCAGGCCCGAATTTTTGACGCTGAAAATCTTTAACCGCTTTTTCCTTGTCAGATATTTCAACCTCGCGTCTTTTTTTCATATCTGCAGTCATCAGCACCTGGTCAGCCTCATAGGCTTTATACAAACGGTCTATCTCCTGCGAACGGCTATCTACATCTTTCTGCCATTGATCAGATAAAGCCGCCAATTGCTTTTGTGCAGCTGCATATTCTGGTACATGTTTCAAAATGTAATCCGAATCTACGAATGCGAAGCGTTGCGCAAATGTACTTGTAAACGCTGTAAACGTAAGAACTAATAATAAAATTATTTTCTTCATTCAAATTAGTTAAATCCGCCGGTCAAACTTTGGGCAATTGAAAAATGGAATTGCCCCTTGTT
>JBEHXM010000122.1:0-14632 GCA_048498695.1 Bacteroidota bacterium | reverse complement strand
CTTGCTTTTAGAAAAAACTATTTCCATATTTGTCGCATAATGATGATCAAAGTATTAAACAACAACTGGTGGTGGCTTAACGAGAAATCGTAAGGCAGTCCTGTTTTTGTTTGAAAGATATATTCAAAAGGGTTGCCGTAAGGTAGCCCTTTTTTTATGCCCCCCAGCCCCCTAAAGGGGGAGAGTAAAAGGGGCAAATAAATTTATTTACATTTTTTAAAATTCCCCCTTTAGGGGGTTAGGGGGCTTATGAAAGCGATATTAAATCACCTTTTTGAACACAAAACGTTTACGCGCGAGCAGTCGAGAGAGATCTTGACCAGCATAGCGCAGGGTAAATACAATAACTCGCAGATAGCGGCATTTATGACCGCTTATTGTATGCGCAGTATTACCGTGGATGAACTGGAAGGCTTCAGGGATGCTATGCTGGATCTTTGTTTGCCTGCCGACCTGGAAACGAATGAGCTGATCGATCTGTGCGGTACCGGCGGCGATGGAAAGGATACCTTTAATATTTCTACCCTCGCGTCATTTGTTGTTGCCGGGGCGGGATATAAAGTTGCCAAGCATGGTAATTATGGCGTATCATCTGGTTGCGGCTCATCAAACGTAATGGAGTTTCTGGGCTACCAGTTTACCAATGATACCGGTGTATTGAAAAGAAGCATTGATAAAGCGAATATTTGTTTCCTTCATGCACCCTTATTCCATCCAGCGATGAAAACTGTAGCTCCCATTCGCCGCGAATTGGGTGTGAAAACTTTTTTTAATATGCTGGGGCCAATGGTAAACCCGGCAAAACCAAATAACCAGATGGTAGGGGTGTTCAACCTGGAACTGGCAAGGGTATACGCTTATTTGTATCAAAAATCGGATGTAAAATATACTATCCTGAATGCTTTGGATGGCTATGATGAAATATCTTTAACCGGTGACTTTAAAACTTTTTCGTCTGACGGTGAAAAAATAAACACCATTGAAGGCCTTGGCTTTGAAAAACTCGATCCAAATGAAATTACCGGTGGCAGCACGGTTAAGGATTCTGCCGATATATTTATGAGTGTTTTAAATGGCGAGGCTACATCCGCGCAAAGTAATGTGGTCTTATGCAATGCGGCACTGGCCATCAAGACCATCCATCCCGAAAAGACTTTTGGCGACTGCTTTTACGAGGCAGACGAAGCATTATTGAGCAAGAAGGCATTAATTAGTTTTAAAACATTGATCAGCAGTAACTAATGGTAATAAAGATTTGCGGTTTGAAGCATCCTGATAATATAAAAGCCATAGCCGGTTTAACGCCCGACTATATGGGCTTTATATGTTATGCCCCTTCGCCGAGGTATGCCATTGACCTGCAGCCGGAAACATTAGCAGCCTTACCCGAATCAATTTGTAAAACTGCAGTGTTTGTAAATGAAGAGGCTGAAACAATAGTTAAGTTGATAGATACTTATCATTTTGATGCAATACAATTGCACGGTAATGAAAGCTCCGAATTTTGCAGTCAATTCAGAAATAAGGTAACTGTAATCAAAGCATTTGGGGTCGACAAAGATTTTAACTTTGAGCAATTGAATGATTTTGTCGGCAGTGTCGACTATTTTATGTTCGATACCAAAACCGAAAAACATGGCGGATCAGGCGTAAGCTTTGATTGGAGTTTATTGGATAGATATAAACTGGATGTTCCTTTCTTTTTAAGCGGGGGATTGAGTCTTGATAACCTGGAAGAAGTAAGATCGATCGGGCATCCGCAGTTTTATGGAGTTGATTTGAATAGCAGGTTTGAAACAGAGCCGGGTTTGAAGGATATTGATAAATTGAAAAAAGCATTCGAAATATTACGATGAAATACGGAGTAAACGAACAGGGGTATTATGGTGATTTTGGCGGGGCTTACATCCCCGAAATGTTGTATCCCAACATAGAGGAGCTCAGGCTGCAATATGCCAAAGTGATCAACGACCCTGATTTTAAGGCGGAATATGACCAGTTGTTAAAAGATTATGTTGGACGCCCGTCGCCTTTGTATCATGCTAAAAGATATTCGGAAAAATATGGCGCCAATATATTTTTCAAGCGTGAAGACCTGAATCATACCGGATCACACAAGATCAATAATGCCATCGGCCAGATATTACTGGCTATCCGTTTAGGCAAGAAACGTATTATAGCCGAAACCGGCGCGGGTCAGCATGGCGTAGCCACTGCAACCGTTTGTGCCCTGAAAGGAATTGAATGTGTAGTTTACATGGGCGAGGTGGATATGGAGCGCCAGGCACCAAATGTATCACGCATGAAAATGCTGGGCGCTAAAGTTGTTCCGGCCACTTCGGGCAGTAAAACTCTAAAAGATGCCACTAACGAGGCTATGCGCGATTGGATCAATAACCCGGTTGATACGCATTATATCATCGGTTCGGTGGTAGGGCCATATCCATACCCCGAAATGGTAGCGCAGTTTCAATCCATCATATCCCTGGAAGCCAAAAAGCAATTGCTTGAAAAAACAGGCAGCGAATTGCCGCAATATGTAATGGCCTGTGTGGGGGGTGGCAGCAATGCTATGGGAATGTTCTATCATTTTTTGGATGATGAGGCTGTAAAACTGGTTGCTGTAGAAGCAGCGGGGCAGGGGGTTGACAGCGGGCATTCAGCAGCGACCACCTTTTTAGGTAAAGAAGGTGTTTTGCATGGCAGTCGTACTATCCTGATGCAGACAGATGACGGGCAGGTCGTTGAACCGTATTCTATTTCGGCGGGCTTGGATTATCCCGGCATTGGTCCGCAGCATGCACATTTATACAAGATAAAGCGAGCACAATATGTAAGCATCACTGATGATGAGGCGTTAAAAGCCGGCTTGCTGTGTTCGCAACTGGAAGGTATCATTCCGGCGATTGAGACAGCACATGCTTTGGCATATTTAGAGAAAATGACTTTTAAAGCCAATGATAATGTGGTGATCTGCATTTCCGGCCGCGGGGATAAGGATTTGGATACGTATATAAAATATTTCGGGTATTAGCCCCCTCTAAATCTCCCCCGGTAGGGGAGACTTTAAAAATATGTTATTAATAAATTAAAAAAGCCCCTCTCTACCGGAAAGGGGTTGGGGTGAGGCTAAATGAACCGTTTAAATAAACTTTTTGAATCAGGTAAGACTAATTTACTATCCATCTATTTTACCGCGGGCTATCCTCAGCTGAATACTACTGTTGCTATCGCCGAAGCATTAGAAAAGGCTGGTGTTGATTTTTTAGAGATCGGGTTCCCGTATTCCGACCCGGTTGCTGATGGGCCAACTATTCAGCATAGCTCTGAAAAAGCGTTGGAAAATGGTATGAATCTGAATCAGCTGTTTGAAGAATTGAAAGACCTGCGCAAAAGAGTAAGTATCCCAATCCTGCTAATGGGATATTTTAATCCAATGGTGCAGTATGGTATCGAACGTTTCTGCAAAAAAGCTGCCGAGATTGGTGTGGATGGCGTTATTGTACCCGATCTGCCGATGTATGAGTATGAAAAGCTTTACTCCAGGAATTTTATGGAAAATGGCCTGAGTAATATCTTCCTGGTAACGCCGCAAACGTCGGAGGAGCGCATCCGGAAAATCGACGGACTAACCAACAGCTTTATTTACCTGCTATCATCCTCATCTATTACCGGCAAAAACCTGCAGGTATCAAATGCCATTGAGGATTATTACAAGCGCATCAAAGCGATGCAATTGAAAAACCCGGCGATCATTGGCTTTGGGATTTCCAACAACGAAACTTTTGCCAAAGCCTGCGAATATGCCAGAGGAGCAATTGTTGGCAGTGCCTTTGTAAAGCTTCTGGGAACTGAGAATTATTTGGAGAAGATACCGGAGTTTGTGAAAGGAATACGAGGATAATTACCTCGTTATGTCATTGCGAGGCACGAAGCAATCGCATGCTGTACAGGGCGAATAAGCACAGTTTGCGATTGCCACGCTAACGCTCGCAATGACAATTAAGATCTTATAATATTATAAATACAATTCCAACTCACCCTTACCTTCACGCAGCACTTCAAATTCGCCTGAGGTACAATCCACCACGGTGGAGGCCACGTTGCCACCGTATCCGCCGTCTATCACGATATCTACCTTGTCCTCATACTTTTCGTTGATGAGTTCCGGGTCAGTGGAGTATTCGATAATTTCATCTTCATCATGTATAGAGGTAGAAAGGATGGGGTTACCCAACACCCTTACAATTTCGCGGGCGATATCATTATCGGGCACACGTATACCTACCGTTTTTTTATTGGAGCTTAACAGCTTGGGCACTTTATGACTGGCATTAAAAATAAAGGTGAACGGTCCGGGTAGTGCCTTTTTCAATACCCTGAAAGTGGCGTTATCTATCGGTTTGATATAATCGGATATATGGCTCAGGTCATAGCAGATAAACGAGAAATTTGCTTTATCAGGTTTGGTGTGCCTGATCTGGCAGATAGCTTCAATAGCTTTATGATTAGTGATATCACAACCCAATCCATAAACGGTATCAGTAGGGTAGATGATGAGGCCGCCTTTGCGCAGTACCTCAACTACCTGTTCTATTGCTTTTGGGTTCGGGTTTTCAGGATAAATCTTTATGAGCATAATAGTTTAACAAATATACCTTTAGATTGTGGTATAAAAGAAAACCACCCGCTTTGCAGGTGGCTTCATTATAAATTATAAATTGAAAATTCGAAATACAAATTACGCTTGTTTGGTTAGCTGCGCGTTGATAGTCAATTTAATATCCTCGCCAACTACTACTGAACCGGCTTCGGTTATGCCATCCCAGGTTAAACCAAATTCTTTACGGTTGATCTTACCTGTGATCTCAAAACCTGCTTTGGTATTACCATAAAAATCAGCAGTTGAGCCGCCGTATTCTACATTCAGGCTAACCGGTTTGGTTACGTCCTTAATAGTCAGGTTTCCTTTTAATTCGTATTCGTCATCATCTGTTTTAGTTAATGATGTAGATTTAAAAGTGATTTTTGGATAAGTAGCTGCGTCAAAAAACTCAGCTGATTTTAAATGCTCGTCGCGCGGTGTTTGGTTGGTATCAATACTGTTGATATCAAGTGAAAATGAAATATCGGCGGACTCGAAGTCTTCGCCGTCTGTTTCAACGGTTCCTTCAAAGCTTTTGAAAAAACCGCTTACAGTTGATATTACCAGGTGTTTTACTTTAAATTGTACTTCTGAGTGCATTGGGTCAATTGACCACTTTGTTAATGTTGCCATAGCTTTATGATTGTTTTAATAGGACAAATATAAATACAATATATGTTTAAACATCTATTTTATATTTAAGTTTACAATTTGTCGACAAATCTTATAGACTTTAACCTTTAAGACTGGTTTTTGTTCTTTCAAAACACGTTAGACTGCCGCTTGAGCAAATTTCTATTCTAAATATTACCTGAATATAAAGGGAACAAAAAAAGCCCGGTTAGGGCTTTCTTATATATTGATAAAAACTAATCTCTGATTAACCAATAACTAATCTCTACTTAGCCAATACTTCTTCAACCCTGTGGGCTGCTTCTTTAAGCAGGATGGCCGAGTAAACCTTTAAGCCCGATTCATCAATCAACTTTTTAGCTTCTTCAGCATTGGTGCCCTGTAAACGTACAATGATTGGTATGGTAATATTGCCTAATTCTTTATAAGCATCTATCACGCCTTGAGCCACACGGTCGCAGCGTACAATACCACCAAAAATATTGATCAGGATAGCTTTTACATTCGGGTCTTTTAATATGATATTGAAGGCAGCCTTCACCGTTTCTGCATTGGCAGTACCGCCTACATCCAGGAAGTTAGCAGGCTCCCCACCGGCAAGTTTGATAATATCCATGGTAGCCATCGCCAAACCGGCGCCATTCACCATACAGCCTACGTTACCATCCAATTTTACATAGTTCAGGTTTGAACGGCTTGCTTCAACTTCTGTTGGGTCTTCCTCATGCAGATCGCGCAGATCAGCAAAATCAGGATGACGGAACAAGCCGTTATCATCCAGGTTTACTTTGGCATCTACCGCCAGTATTTTATTGTCCGAAGTTTTTAAAACCGGATTGATCTCAAATAACGAAGAGTCGGTAGCATCATAAGCCCTGTATAAAGCGGTAACAAATTTCACCATTTCTTTAAACGCTTCGCCTGATAAGCCCAGGTTAAAAGCTATTTTCCTGGCCTGGAAAGCCTGTAAGCCTACTTTCGGATCAATTTCTTCCTTAAATATCAGGTGGGGGGTATGCTCCGCCACATGTTCAATGTCCATACCGCCTTCGGTCGAATACATTACAATATTGCGACCCTTTGCACGGTCAAGCAATACGCTCACATAAAATTCTTTTGTTTCACTCTCGCCGGGATAATAAACGTCCTGCGCAACCAATACTTTATGTACTTTTTTTCCTTCGGGGCCTGTTTGAGGTGTTACCAGCTGCATGCCGATAATGTTGCCTGCTTTTTCCCTTACTTCGTCCAAATTTTTTGCCAATTTAACGCCACCGCCTTTACCGCGGCCACCGGCATGTATCTGCGCCTTAATTACAACCCAGCTTGACCCTAATTCTACCTTTAATTTTTGGGCAGCATTTACTGCCTGTTCAACAGTATCGGCAACAATGCCTTCCTGCACTCTAACTCCAAAGCTTTTTAAAATGGCTTTACCCTGGTATTCGTGAATATTCATGTTGTGTGAAGAATTTGCGCCAAAGCTACGATTTTGTTTCACAAAATCAGTGAGCAGAGATTTGTGATTAGAGATTAGTTTTACTTTAGCCTGATGATTAAAGAGCATCATAATATTTCAATAACCAGTCTCTAATCTCTAACCTCTAATTACTAACTTTGGCACATGCTCAAAGCACATTCTATTTTTAAATCATACGGACAGCTTAAAATATTAAAGGGTGTCGACCTGGATGTTAAGAAAGGCGAGATCGTAACCATAGTGGGAGCTTCGGGGGCTGGCAAAAGCTCACTGTTAAATATCCTTGGCAGCCTGGATAGGCCCGATTCGGGCAATGTGATCATTGGTAATACTGATATCAATAAGCTGAGCAATAAAGAACTAAGCGCCTTCAGGAACCGGAAAATCGGCTTTGTATTCCAGTTCCATCATTTATTGGTAGAGTTCAATGCGATGGAAAATGTTTGTATCCCGGCGTTGATAGCAGGGGATACCCGGGCGGTGGCTGAAAAAAAAGCACATAAATTATTAACCCGCCTGGGTTTGGAAGACAGGGTGAGCCATAAACCGGGCCAGTTATCAGGCGGCGAGCAGCAAAGGGTAGCAGTAGCACGGGCTTTGATCAATAGTCCATCACTTATTTTTGCCGATGAACCTTCAGGTAACCTGGATTCAACCAATGCCAATGAGCTGCATCACTTATTCAGCGAGTTAAGGAATGAGTTCGATCAAACCTTTGTCATCGTTACCCACAACGAACACCTGGCTGATCTATCAGACAGGAAAGTTTTAATGAAGGATGGTTTAATTGTTCAGGATCTATAGTGTATACACTCATTACAGCCGCTAATTCATCGGAGGCTTACAGCCTGAAAAATGCCTTAAATAAAGAATATATTTTATTGGGTGATTATATGGAATTACCCGATATTTTGATCCGCTCTGGAAAAGTACTCCAGCTGCCCAACCCGCAAAATCCGGCATACACTCACCAGATGCTGGCTTTGTGCCTTGATAAAGATGTGGATACCATTTATGCATTACGCGACGAGGAAAAGCAAACCTTATTAAGTGCCGAACAATTGTTTTTTGAATACAATATCAGGATAAGGACAGATGATAAAATATAGTGACATTGATGCGAGGAAGGACGCTTTTATATTTGAACTGGATGATGTTCTTTTTCCGGAGAAAGATTACTTATACCAGGTTTATTATTTGTTTACAGCGTACCTGGAGTACACGGAATTAATAAATGCTAAAGAGGCAACTTCTTTTATGATAGACACGTATTTAGCAGAAGGTAAGGAGGTTGTATTTGACCGTTTGCAGCAAAAGTTTAGCGTTGATGAAAAATACCGGTTTAATTTTGGACATTTAAATATTACCGCCAAGCTGCCACTAAAGTTGTTACTGGATCAGGTTATGCTGAATTTGCTGCAGGAAATAGTGATCGACAGGAAAAAAATATTCATTTTGACCAATGGTAACCCGGAACAGCAACTAAATAAAATAAAACAGACCGAATGGCAGGGGCTCGAGCCTTATTTAACCTGTTATTTTGCTAATGAAACCGCACCGAAACCAGAAACAGATAGTGTGGATTTACTAATAAAAAACCATAATTTACAACGCAGAAATATGTTGATGATCGGAAACTCGGACATAGACCGCCAATGCGCTGATGCATCGGGGATTGACCTGATTAAACCAATTGAATTTTTAGAAGTCTGAGCATAACATATTCCCGTATATTTCGTTAAAACCAAGATATTTTAGCCACTTCATAATAAATCATATATGAAAAAATTATTTTACTCTCTTTTTGTACTATCTGCACTGTTTTTCTCTGCCTGTAAAAGCAATAAGAAAGACCCTACGCCTACGCCGCCCGCGGATACAACAAAAACGAGTTCAGCTATCGATCTGATAAGAGACTCGGTATACTTATATGCGCAGGAAGCTTACCTGTGGAACACGTCACTTCCCAGCTTTACTACTTTTAACCCACGCGCGGCCAAATATACCGGCGGAGATGACATTACGACTTTACAAAATGAGGTAGATGCACTATCACAGATACCGATCAATCCGGCAACAAGCAAACCGTATGAATATTATGCACCTAACCCCGGTGAAGCAAAATATTCATTTATTGATGCCGGTCAAACCGCTGATGAGTTAAATGGAACAAAGGGCGATTATGGCCTGGGACTTGGATTTTATACAAGCGATACCGATCTGCGTATAACTTTTGTTTATCCCGGCTCACCTGCCGATTTAAAACATATAAAAAGGGGATATCTGATAACCAGCGTAAACGGAAACTCAAATATTAAATGGGATGGAGATGGAGCAGGGACCAACCTGGCTTTCCTGAATGATGCCTTTTTTAACAGCAATACCATATCAATGACTTTGAAAAAGCCGGACGGTACTATACTCACTGTAACCGATATGGCAGTAACTAATTATACCGTAAATCCTGTTCTTAAAGATACCGTATATGATACCGGTAATGGACATAAAGTGGGGTATATTGTTTTCAATAGCTTTACTTCTGACGATAATGCTGATCCCAAATTAGATGCTGCTTTCAGTGATTTTACTGCCAAGGGTATTACAGACCTGGTGGTCGATCTGCGCTATAATGGGGGTGGATATGTATCAACTGCAGAGTATATCGATAACTTAATTGTACCCGCTGCAAAATCAGGGACATTAATGTATAATACCTATTTCAATAGTATCCTGACGAACGGTAAAGAAGTCTTGCTGAAAAAACAGACACGAAAAAACCCTGCAACCGGGCAGGATTATACTTATGGAGATTTTAGCTATGCCGTTGCAGATAATGCGGTTAATTTCCAGAAAAAAGGTTCCCTAAACGTTAGCCGGGTATTTTTTATCATGACCGGCGGAACAGCTTCAGCAAGTGAGTTGACAATTAACAATCTTCGCCCTGTAATGGATGTTCAGTTTGTAGGTGAGCAAAGCTATGGTAAACCCGTGGGTTTCTTTGATATTGATATTAACAAATACCAGATGTATATCCCTGAGTTTTCTACCATGAATTCAGCTAACCAGGGTGGTTATTATGACGGTTTTACACCAGGTGTAGGGGCATACAAAGGGGTAGGTGCAGATGATGACGCATCGAAGGATTTTGGCGACCCTTCTGAAGGTTTGTTAGCACGCATATTGAATTATGTAAAAAATGGTACTTATACCATCAATAGCTTATCAACCCAGAGCATCACAAAGTCTGGTACCTTATCTGCCAGTGCCCGCAGATCAATGGCTGTAAAAATTAACCCTCATAAATTTACAGGGATGATATTTAATAAGCCACTTAAATTAAAGAAGAAATAATTTTAAAGATAAAGATCAAAAAGAGCCGGAGGCAGAGCGTAATATCGCTTTAAGCTTTCGGTTTTTTTATTTAAGCTTAGTCTGCAAGCTCCCTCAGGTCGACAGGAACCACCCTTGATATGCCCTGTTCAACCATCGTTACACCATAGATCACATCAGTACAGGCAATGGTCCTTTTGTTGTGGGATACGATGATGAATTGCGAATCAGCCGAAAACTCACGGATGATATTGTTGAATTTATCAATATTGGTATCATCGAGAGGTGCGTCAACCTCATCAAAAATGCAGAATGGGGCAGGTTTTAAAAGGTAAAGTGAAAAAAGGATAGCGGTAGCCGTCAGTGTTTTTTCACCACCCGAAAGCTGGTTGATAGATAACGGGCGTTTGCCTTTTGGGCGGGCAATAATATCAATATCTGATTCAAGAGGATTCTCCGGATCATTCAAAATAAGATCGCATGAGTCCTCCTGGTTAAATAATGACCGGAATACCTTGATAAAATTTTCGCGAACATTAATAAATGCCAGCATAAACTTTTCACGCGCTGTATCATCTATTTCCTGTATGGTTGCTAAAAGGGATGTTTTAGCTTCGTTCAGATCTTTTTTCTGCGCTTGTATAAACTCATAACGCTGGTTCATTTCTGAGTAAGCTTCTACCGCCATCGGGTTGATGGGGCCAAAATCGTCCAGTTGTCTTTTTAGCTTTTCGGTTCTTTCACGCAGGTCCTGTTCATTTTCGTTCTCAGGCGGCTCAGCATCCAGCAGTTCGTTGATATCAATATTAAATTCTACTGAGAGGCGTTCCTTTAAGGCATTCAACTCCAGTTTTAGATTGTTTTTCTGATCCTTCAGCTCATTCTCAATTACCTCAGCCTGGTCTTTCTTACGCCTTAAGGTTGTTATCTCGTTTTCCGTTTCCGTGATCTTCCCGCGCCAGGTATAATATTCCTGCTCGGCCTGTTGCGTAGCTTTTTCCAGTTCTTCCTTCTGGCTATACATTTCCAGCAGATCATCGTCAGAGTGGCCGGCCTGTGCCAGGTTTTCGCTGATGGCTAATTTCACCTTTTCCAGTTCTGCGCTGTTTTGTGTTATGCGCATTTCCAGGTTTTCCTTCTGGCTCTCCCGGTAATCCATATCCTTTACAAGGCCTGATACCTTGTTCTGCTGTTGATGAAAACGTATGTTCTCCTGGTTATAAGTATTGGATTGTACGGTGATATACTCGTTAAGTTCATTAAAGGCTTGTTGCTTATCAGCCAGCAGATCGCCCTGGATCTGTTTCTGTGTTTTAAACTCAGCAAGCTCAGGTTGTAATTTTAGTGTCTCATCTTTAATACCGCTTATCTTTTGAGCGATATCTTCCTTGCGGTTGCGGCTGTTTTCAATAAAAGCCTGATATTGTTCCTGCCGGGTCTTAACGGTAATCAGCTCGGTATTTAAGCGGTTCAGATCCTGTTGCTGCTGAGTGATCTGCGCATTTTTTCCTGATGATCTTAATGCTGCCAGTTTACTTTGCAAGCCCTCCGAATGGCTTCGCAGATCAGTAAGCTTTGTATCGACAGTCTTGATCTCCTTAGCAAGGTTTTCTAAATTCTTGGCACGACCAATACGTTTCCCCTCAAATAAACCTACTGAGCCACCGGCCATGGTCAGCTTTGATTTATTGAATTTTCCGCTTTTGCCAATCAGCACAACATCCCCGGAGATAGCTGCATTTAAATCATTTTCAGTGGAATCATTTACCAGGTAAACATCCTTTAGCAGGTGATCACAAAGGTTCTGATAACGCTTCTCCACCTCAATAACACTCAATGCAGGAATAGCATCTCCAACACCAGGCGATTTGGACTGTGCAGATATTTTTTCATAGTTACTCAGCACAAAAAACTGTGCTCTTCCTTGTGAAGAATTACTTAGCAGGCTGATTGCGGCTACAGCTTCGCCATAATTTTCTACCACATAGTAGTTCATTAATGGCTCCAGGTAGTTCTCTATGGCAACACGGTATTCTTCTTTACAAAAAAGCACGTCGCTAAATAGCGGCGCATTTTTGGCCCAGCCGGTAGATTTCTTCAGGAAGCGGATCGACTCCGGGAAACCCTCGAGGTTATCCACCATGCTTTTTGTCAGGTTATATTCATTTTGTTTAGCATCCAGTTTCCTGCTTTCCTGTATGATCGTATTCTTTATGTCTTCTGATTCGGCCCCCGTATTTTTTATTTGCTCCTGGAGCTTGCTTTCAAACTCAATACTTACCTGCAACTCCTTTTCCATGGTGTCCGAACGGTTCTGCAGCTCGGCCACTACCTGGTTAAAATGAGAGAGTTCAGCTTCCTTATTGGTGGCATCTTCCATATTGCGCTGGCTTTCCTGTTCAAGGGATTGCTCCTGAATTTGTAAGATTTCGAGATCCTTCTCCGCTTTATATATCTGGTTTTGCAGCCTGTTATTAATGCTGGTGAGTTCATTTAATTCGGCATGTGCCGAATCCTGCTGAACCCGTAATTCATCAACGGTCAATTTCAGGTCACTAACTAAAGTCTGTACAGTTTGCAGGTTTTCATCCTCTTGTGCCTTTTCTTCAGCCAGTCGTTTAATATTATAAAAAACATGGTTTAACTGGTTACGGTCGCGTTCCAGTTCTTCATTCAGTCGTGTTTCTTTATCCTGCTGAAATTTTAGCTGTTCGTTCTTTATCTTTTTCTCACTCTCATAAGCCCTGATCTTTGAAACGTATTCGTTGGTGGCTTTTTGCTGGGTAGATAGGTTCTTTCCCTTGGTCAGACTATCTGTCTTCTGCTGCTGCAAAGCTGCCTCTAAAGTGTCAATCTGCGCCACAACGCCCAATTTTTCACCGCGATGCTTCTGTTCCTGGTCGTCGATCTTATTTAAAGATTCGCTGAATGATATGATGCGGAAAGATGCCAGCATAATGCTCAGGGTCTTATACTGTTCTTTCAGCTTGTAATAACGCTCGGTTTTCTTTGCCTGGTTTTCCAGCGTTTTGAGGTTTTTCTCTATCTCGGAGAGCAAGTCCTCCACACGTTCCAGATCGGCTTCAGTGTCTTTTAGCTTATTAAAGGTTTGTTTTTTGCGAAGCTTATATTTGGATATGCCGGATGCTTCCTCAAATAAATTCCGGCGTGAACCTTCTTTGTTGGAGATGATCTCCTCTATCATTTTTAGTTCGATGATAGAGTAGGAGTCGGCGCCTATGCCGGTATCGAGGAAAAGGTCCGTGATATCTTTTAAACGGCACTGTACATCGTTCATGCGATATTCACTGTCTCCTGCCCGGTAAAGTTTGCGGGTGATAGTTACCTGAGAAAACTCCGTAGGTAATATATTCCGGGTATTATCAAAGGTGAGAGAAACTTCAGCAAGGTTAGCAGCCTTGCGGCTTTTGGAGCCATTAAATATAATGTTCTCCATCTTTTCAGAACGCAGCGTACGGGTACTTTGCTCGCCCAATACCCACCGGATAGCATCCACCACGTTGGATTTGCCGCAACCATTCGGACCGACGATAGCGGTAACACCTTCGTTGAAATTTATAGTTACCTTATCGCCAAAACTCTTAAAACCCTTGATCTCTAACTTGCTAAGCTGCATATGAGTAGTGAGTTATGAGTATTGAGTTATAAGTTGCCGATAAATATTCGCTCACAACTTATAACTCAATACTCATAACTAAATATATATTTCTCCTTTTAAGTAGGTAACAGCATTACCGCTCATTAATACTCTTTCACCTTTGTTTTCGCACCATAACTCGCCTTTGCGGGCAGATAGCTGGTAAGCATGGAGTTTATCTTTTCCTAATTTGTTTGCCCAGTAAGGTATCAGGTTGCAATGTGCCGAGCCTGTTACCGGGTCTTCGGGTATACCTGCACCGGGAGCAAAGAACCTCGAAACAAAATCAACCTCCTTGCCGGGCGCCGTGATAATTATCCCGACGGTATCCAGTTTGGATAAAGCAAAGAAATCAGGTGAAATGTCAGCAACGTCCTGTTCCGACTCGTACACGATAAAATAATCTCTTGATCTATAAGCTGCTACGGGTGTTTTCTCGCCTAAAGCTTCAGCCAAACCATTAGGCATTTCAATAGGGATAGGCGGCCTCGAAGGGAAATCCATCGTGTACTTATCGCCGTCTTTTTTTACAGTTAAAATACCAGCCTTTACCGTTTCAAAATTTATGGTGGTATCGGTATAGCCTAACTCTGTAAATATAATATGCGCTGAGGCCCTTGCTGTGGCGGCTGCTCTTCCCGATGAGCTTGATAAAGAAGAGATCGCACGCAGGAAAGATTGCCGTAATGTGCTTACGTTTACCATAGATCCTGCAGATGCCAAAGATTTTGACGATGCCATTTCTATAAGGCCCCTTAAAGGCGGTTATTATGAAGTGGGTGTGCATATTGCCGACGTTAGCTATTACGTGCACCCCGACACACAATTGGATGCAGAAGCCTATGACCGTGCCACTTCTGTTTACTTGCCAGACCTTGTGCTGCCA
>JBEHXM010000121.1:0-15025 GCA_048498695.1 Bacteroidota bacterium | reverse complement strand
CCGCGTCACGAGCATGAGTGGAAGGTCTGGACCGCCGCAGGTTACCTATCATTATTGGTAGCTTCGAGGCGCAGGCTATTGCTATCGAAATAGAAAAAATGACCCCAAGCAGGCCGCTTACGCATGACCTGTTCAAGAATTTTGCACAAGCCTACAATATCACGATACAGGAGATCATCATTTACAACCTTGTTGATGGGATATTTTATGCCAAGCTGATCTGCTCGGATGGAAAAAAAGTAGTGGAGATAGATGCACGCACATCTGATGCCATTGCTATGGCGGTAAGGTTTGATTGTTCGATCTATACCTACGAGTTTATCCTTTCAACGGCAGGTATCGTGATTGAAGGAAATGATTTTGTTTACCTCGAAAACATGGCTGATGCTACCGAAGAAAAAGCGGTAACTCCTGCTACAAGCGGCTATGCATCATTAAGTACAGATGAGCTGAAAAGCAAATTGCAGGAAGCCCTTACCGAAGAGGCTTACGAAAAAGCCGCCAAAATACGTGACGAACTTAACCGGAGAAAAGCCTCTTAATTTAGATTTGAGAAGGGTCTGAGTTTTTCTGATTCCGCATTTATTTCATTACTTTCCGCTTTTAATTAACTGACAAATTTTTAACCGGTACCATATGAATATTAAGATTCGCTTAATACTGATGAATTTTATGCAATATTTTGTATGGGGCTCCTGGCTGCTCACGGTCGGCTCATATTGCTTCAGTACCAAACATTGGTCGGGCGAGCAATTTGGCGCTATCTTCTCCACCATGGGTATATCATCTATCTTTATGCCCGCCATTACCGGTATCATTGTTGACAGGTGGATCAACGCTGAAAAATTATACGGCATAATGCATATCCTGGGCGCATTATCCCTGCTTACCCTGCCTATGATCACTAATCCGTCGGCATTTTTTTGGGTAATGTTGCTGAACATGGTCTTTTACATGCCTACCATATCCCTGTCGATCACAGTAGCTTATTCTGCCTTAAAGAGGGAAAATATAGATGTAGTAAAGGATTATCCACCTATACGTACATGGGGAACGGTAGGATTTATTGTTGCGCTTTGGGTAGTGAGCCTCACCCATAATGAAACCTCTCCAAACCAGTTTTATATTGCGTCGGCAGTTGCTATAGCATTGGGCATTTATTCCTTTACGCTTCCTAAGTGCCCGCCACTGGGAAGCAAGATAGCAGGCAGATCTTTTGTAAGCCTGATGGGATTAAATGCATTTGCGCTTTTTAAAATACCAAAGTTTGCCGTGTTCTTTACTTTTTCGATGTTATTAGGTGCTGCATTACAATTGACCAACGCCTATGGCGCTGCTTTCCTGCAGGATTTTAACAACATTGCCGCTTATAAAAATACCATTGCTGTGCAGCACCCTGCCATCATCATGTCTATCTCGCAGGTATCTGAAACTTTATTCATATTGGCCATTCCGTTCTTCCTGCGAAAATTCGGGATCAAATATGTAATGCTATTCAGCATGCTGGCCTGGGTTTTAAGGTTTGGCTTTTTTGCCTTTGGGAATCCTGACGGCGGCTTCTGGCTTTTAGTTTTATCCTGCATCGTTTATGGTATGGCATTCGACTTTTTCAATATCTCGGGCTCACTATTTGTCGAAACACAAACTACGCCCGAAATAAGGGGCAGCGCACAGGGCTTATTTATGATGATGGTAAACGGCTTTGGGGCTGTATTTGGCAGCTTAACGAGCGGGTTTTTGATCGACAAATATTTCATCCTGCCCGATCATAGTAAAAACTGGCATGGCATCTGGCTCACTTTTGCAGCTTACGCGTTGGTGATTGCGGTTATCTTTCCGTTTGTTTTCAGGTATAAACATAATTCGGCATTAAAACATGCGATACAGCATAGTTAGAATATCCGCATTTCTATTAATTTTGAGTAAAACCGGGCGATGAAAAAACATTACCGCGAAGAGAACAACTGCCTTAATTGCGGAACTATATTAGAGGGTCATTACTGCCATAACTGCGGTCAGGAAAATCTTGAGCTAAAGGAAAATTTTGGCCATATGATGAATCATACCATCAGCGATTATTTTCATTTTGATCACTTGTTTTTTCATACGCTAAAACCACTGCTTTTTAAACCAGGATACCTTACCAATGAATACATGGCCGGCAGGCGGGCACAGTATCTGCACCCGGTAAAAATGTATATTTTTATCAGCATCGTTTATTTCCTGTTACTTTTCCAGAGCGGGCAGAGTTTGGTAAATGTGAACGAGAACTCCAATAAACCTGTTGCTACTCAAAAAGAACTTGACTCAGCCAAAAAAGAAATTGCTGCCAATCCTTATATCCCTAATAAGGCAAAAAAGCAGATAGCAAAAGATATTGATAAACAAAAAAGCAGCAAAAAAGAAGACATACAAGATTCAATAGACAATAGGGGGCCTAATAAATGGTTCCATCCTATAACCAGCGATACATCATATGCTCAATATCTTGCCAAACAAAAAAAATTATCTGATGATGATCAGGATAATTTTTTTGAGTTTATATGGAATAAAAAAGTATTTGCGTACAAGGAAAAATATGGGCCGGGTGCAAGGGAGCAATTTTTGGAAGACCTGAAACACAATGCCCCTAAAATGATGTTTCTGCTGTTGCCGTTAGTTGCCTTAATATTGCGGGTGGCTTTTTGGAAAAACAAAAAATTCTATGTTGAACATCTTATCTATACCTTCCATTTATTTTGTTTCCTGTTTCTTTTTCTCGGCATTAATATATTGTTAAAAATGCTCATTCCTCATAGCTGGGGTGTTGTAACGGGAATTATTAGCTTTTTGGAGTTTATTTACATATGCTGGTATGTCTATCGGTCATTAAGGGTGGTCTATCAACGCAGTCGTTTCAGAACGATAACCAAAACTATTGGTATCGGTTTTATGTACTTCCTGGCCTTTACCTTCTGTATATCTGCATTATTTATTATAACCACGATCTTTTAAAAGTAAACCCCTGCTTCAACAATCAGTTTATCAAATAGAACCTATTTAACTGAACACTAATTTTTTATATTCAGTTGTAATGCTTCTATGCCATTAGCCAGGTAAGCAAACGGCGCATTCCAGTTAATAGCGATCTCGTTTACCGCATAAGCCTGATCATTGTCAATATACGCTTCATCCGGAACTGTTGATGGCACCTTGACATGATCCTGCATTCCGGGATTTGGTCCGCCTGCCATTAAGCCCGGCACCGGGTCAATAATACCATCAGCAACAGATGGCCGGTGATGCGGATGCATGGTCGGTTTGCTCCCATAGCCGGTTACATAAGAATATCCTGTACCATTTCTACCCAAAATATAATCAAGATCAGCTAATGCATATCTGAGGTATTTTTTATCATGCGAAAGCTGGTAAGCTTGTATCAATGCAATCCCTTCATTAGCTGCAACAGCATTGCTACCCCATATAAAATTGGCTTTACGTTTTTGGATAGTGGTCATATAAGCTGTACTATCGGTACCTTTCACCAGGCCATCGGCGAAAGCCAGCAGGTTCTTTTGAAGTTTAGGCATCTCTTTAAAACTGCTGTTAACCAAATGGTCCTTGTTGCGAAGGATAGAATAGTAACCCAACAGGCGCACCTGTCCCCATGAAGGCAAAGGGATATTATCGTCAGGTATGATGTTGATGGCCTGTATGTATTTATCATCTTGAGTAGTAACAAATAGCTCTGACGCCGCCCATATAAACTCATCGCTTACATTTCTGTCGCCATACTCTCCTGTCACTATTTTTGGGCTGAACTTTTGATTCATCTCGTTCTGTTTATAAAGCACATCCGGATTCTTTTGCGCCCACTCCCACGCCTTTTCTGATGCCTTAAGGCAGGAATCTGCAAGACCCGGCAGTTCTTTCGGAAATTGCTTAAAGATGCGGCTGGCCTGTGCCATTACAGCTGCAAAATCAAGGGTAGCAGCTGTGCTCTTTTGTACCACATAACGTGGCTTGATAGCTGCATCGGGCATTATCATTCCATCAAACTGGGCATTGGTCAGTTTGTGATAAACGCCGCCATCGGCAGGGTCCTGCATGGTCAGCATCCAACGCAGGTTCCATAAACATTCATCCAGAATATCCGGCAATTCATTACCACTTTCCGGTATGTTTAACTTAACGGTTTTCATATAAGCAGGAAAGTCCTCATAAAGAGATAGCAAAGTATAGGTTGATATGCCGCTGTTGACAATGTATTTATTATAATCGCCTGCATCATACCATCCGCCGGGTGATGAAATTACAGTGCCTTCGGGCCGGCCGGCGCTTGCAGCAGAGCCATGTACCAATACTTTATTATCCGGGTGCCCTTCCGCCCTCGCCCATTTCCTGGCATATTTTTTCTCTATAGGAATTGAGGCTCGGATCAAATAAAATGCTTTGATGGACGCATCCGCGACATCCCGGTGTACCGACTGGCTAATGATAAATGGATATGAATCGCCTATGCCGGGTATATTCAATATATATTTCCCCGGTTTATGATAGGAGGAAAAGTCTGCTATCCAGGTATAATTTCCTGCCAGGTCAGGCTGACCGGATCTTTTGAGTGTGCCTTTGAATACTGTTTGTTTATTGACGGTTTGTAAAAGAAAGTTGCCCTCCTTACCGGTCAAAACAATTGCTGTTTTTGGTGCAGCAGGATAAAACCCGACCTGGTTAAGGCGTATTTTTACTTCACCGCTGTCTGCTAAAGATTTGGCATCAACATTTAAACAGCTTAATAAATATATAACAACGGGAACGATAAAGGCTTTTTTAAACATTCAGTTATTAATTGGTCTTTAAAGATAGGGTGCTTTGTCAACCCCTCATAATACTAAATGAGCAAAGTGTTATGATATATTTAACACAAATAAAAAATGGCTGATGAACAGCCATTTTTTACGTATAATGTTTAAGTATATAAATCAAAAGGATAGCTTACCCTGGTAATAATCCAGTATTTTGCTGTCAATAAAATAATCATACTTGGCGCTGATCATATTCACAGTCGCCGCATCCAGGTTATTTTTAGCGAAAATGTAATCAACCGAGGTTAATACGCCGGCCTCAAACCGAAGTTTATATATCCTGAAGCTTTCTGTATATGCTTTTACCTGTTCCATCAGGGCCTGGTATTTTTTGTAGGCAGCCATCATGTTGTAATAAGCCTGTTCTACATTCTGCCTTAATGCGATCTTAGAATTCTCTTCAACATCACGGGCATACAGAGCATTGATCTTGGCTTTTGATAATGCATTACGCCGGGCCCCGTTTAAAAATATTGGGATATTTAAACCTATCGATACATAAGAACTATAGTTGTTTTTAAGCTGCTCATTATAAGATATGCTTTGTGATGAGTTATTAGCTGATGTACTAAAAACCTGTTGTTGTCCGGTAGGATTTGTTGGTGATACAGGAGTTTTTACAAATAATCCCGGAACAGCTGAAGTTACTGAGTCAATGAATACTGATTTTTGCGCTGTATTAGTATAAGCTGTAGCTAATCCGCCGCCAAGTGTTATTGATGGAGATAACTGCCCTCTTACTGAACTCACATTTTTTTCGGCAGCCTGGCGACTTAGTGTTGCAGCTTTAATAGCGGCAAACTGCTGCAATGCTGTCTGATAAACCTCATCCGGGTTGGCGCCATAATCTCCTTTTAAGTTTTCTGCATTCAGGTCCTGGAACTCTGCTTCCGGCCGGTAAGGAATATTCATGAGCTGGAATAAGGTTAATTTGGCAGCGTCCAGCGTATTTTGTGAATTAACCACGTTAACCTGGCTGCCTGCTAGTTGACCTTGCTGGTCGGTAAGGTCAGATGCCGCTTTATTAGCGCCCTGTTTCTCTAATATCGCTAATCTGTCAACCGTTTCCTTAGTGTAGGCCAATTGACTTTTAGTAGCATTTAGCAACTCCTTATCGTCAATTATAGCAAGATAGCTGGTGATCACTTGTACAGTAACAGCATCTTTAGCAGCCTGGAAATTCATTTTGCCAGCCTGATACGCTAATGAAGTCGATTTAACAGCGTTTATCAGGGAAAATCCATTAAATAAGGTCATCTGTCCGGAAAGGCTGTAATTATCATTTGTTGCTGATTGATTAACATACGCATTGGTTTGCGGACTGATAGCACGTCCGTTGTTAAAAGAGCGGCTGGCGCTTCCTCCAATGTTTGGCAATAAATTTTCTATAGCCTGCCTGTAGTCAACACGGGCCAATTGTGCATTGGCATCGCTTTGCTTTACCTGCAGATTATTCTTTATAGCAATATCAAGGCATTGTTGTAATGTTAATAGTTTGCTTGTATCCGCTTGCTGTGCTTTTGCTAAAATACTTCCGGTTATAAAAAGTAATGTTAATATGTATTTACTAAATCGCATTGTATATGATGTATAACTATAATTAAAATTTTCGCGAGGATTCCACCTTACCATCCAGCAGGTTGATGATCCTGGTTCCGTATTCCGCATTTTTTTCGGAGTGTGTAACCTGTATAATGGTTACCCCGTCTTCTTTATTTAATTTCTTGAAGAGCGCCATGATCTCTTCTCCTTGTTTAGAGTTCAGGTTTCCGGTTGGCTCATCGGCTAATATCAGCTTTGGTTTAGCTATCAATGCGCGGGCAATACCTACCAATTGCTGCTGTCCGCCGGATAATTGAGCAGGGAACAGATCTTTTTTACCTACGATCTGGAACCTGTCTAACATATCTGCTACCATGGCCCGGCGCTCAGAACCTTTAACATCCTGGTAAATCAGCGGGGTTTCAATATTTTCGTAAACAGTCAGCTCGTCGATCAGGTGATATGCCTGGAAAACAAAACCGATATATTGTTTATATAAAGCTGAACGCTGCTTTTCTTTCAACTGATGAACTGCCTGGCCTACAAAGTAGTGATAGCCTTCTGATGGCTCATCCAGCATTCCGATCACATTCAATAAGGTTGATTTGCCTGAGCCTGAAGGACCCATAATAGATATAAATTCGCCTTCATCAACGTCAAGGCTGATGTCATTTAATACAAAATTTTTGTTTCCGCCTACCTGATAATATTTTGTTACGTGTTGTAATGATAGCATGATGGTATAATTTGTTATAAGTTAAAATGAATGAATTAATGATAAAATTAATAATCAGTCGCCATTCATTTGCGCAATAAACTATTAATAATATACCAAAGTTGTAATATATTATTTATCAGATAGTTACAAGCATAGTGATTTTGTATACTGTTCGCTTATGTAACAGGGTGCGTACGGTTATGATACAGTTGTGGTTAGTGATTAGAGATCAGTGATTAGAGATTAGTTATCCAATGCCGATCATTTATTTAACGTTTACTGACCTGATCAACTAATCTCTGATCACTAATTAACTGTTTATTCGCTTCTCAAACTCTTTACCGGGTCGGCCAGTGCGGCCCTGACTGCCTTGTAGCCTACGGTGATCCAGGCAATGGCAACTGAAACCAGTATGGCCAGTATAAATATGCCGGGGCCTAATGGGATCTTGTAGGTAAAGTCCTGCAACCATTTATTCATAAAGTACCATCCTGCCGGTGCTGATATGGCAAAGGCCACGAGGACAAGCACAGTAAACTCCTTTGAGAAAAGATAAACGATATTACCTACCGAAGCACCGAGTGTTTTACGTATCCCCACCTCTTTGGTGCGCTGTACCGCCATAAAAGATACCAACCCATACAAACCTAAACATGATATGAAAATGGCAATACCGGCGAATATTTTATACAACTGTGATAGCTGATCTTCACTTTTATAAAAGCCGGCGATCTTTTCATCGAGGAACTGGTACTCATACATACCATCAGGGAAGGTGCTGTTCCATAACCTTTCAACGGAGGCTAATGTCCGGTTGATGTTTTTGGGTTCTATTTTGATATTAAGTTTCTGGTAAACCGCTTTCCATGAACTCATTAGAACGGGCTGTATAGGATTTTTAAGCGAACCTATATTGAAATCTTTCACAACCCCGGTTATAGGTGCATATTTGGTTTTATCATCCCATAGTTTGATATATTTCCCGATCGCATCCTTCGGATCACGAATACCCAGCTTTTTGATCAACGTTTCGTTTACTACATATCCATGTATGGTATCTCCCTTGGTGTAGGGCTGCCCGGCAGCAAACTGAAGCTTGTAAAGGTTAAAATATTCCGCATCGGCCCATTTTAACTGGGCGCTGAAATTGGTTTGCTTTGGCGAATTATTATACTTAAAATCACTACCCCAGCCGTTGTTATCAGACGGGCTGGCGAAGCTGAAACTCACATCTTTGATACCGGGCTGCAGCATTAACTGATCGCGCAGGGTGCTGAGCTTTGATTTGCTGACACTATCACTCGGGAAAGGAACTGTCATTACTGCATCTTTATCAAATCCAAGCGATTTATTCCTGAAATAATTCATCTGGCTGATGATCACCAAGGTACCGATCACCAGCACCTGGGCAATACAAAACTGAAATACCACCAGTCCCCGCCTGAGTGATATGCCACTAGTACGTCTTGATGCAACTTTGTTTTTAAGTGCGGCAATTGGATTGAAGCCAGATAACACCAGGGCCGGGTAAAACCCGGAAAGTAATGTTACAACGACGATCACACCCGATAGGAATAACAGTAAAACGGGATCGCTCAAAAATCCGCTGCTCAGGTTGATCTCCAGCAATTTATTGAGCATAGGCAATGCAAGCTCGGCTAAACCAATGGCCAGCACTACTGCAAACAGGGTAATGATCAACGTTTCGCTGATAAACTGCATGATTAATTGTTTGCGGTTGCTCCCGAGCACTTTACGTATACCTACCTCTTTAGAACGGTTGACGGCCTGGGCTGTGGCCAGGTTGATAAAATTAACGCAGGCAATAACCAAAAGAAATACCCCGATCATGCTGATCACATTGATCAATTGCTTGCTGAACTGATGTCTGCCGAAAACATTAACGTCGGTATTATAGTGCATATCGTTTAATGCCTGGAGCTTAAAGCCGTCTTTAGCATAATCGGCAGGCTTATGTTTCTTTACAAATGCTTTTAAATCTGTATTAAAACGTTCAGGGCTCAGGTTATCAGGCAACACTACAAAACATTCATGATCGCCAAAGGTGCTCACCCAATCCTTCTGATTTCCGTAGTAATCACCGTCTTTTAACTGTGTGGTGGCATATGATACGACCAGTTTAAGCGGTATATCCGTATTCGGGGGTGTGTTTTTTAGAATACCTGTTACTTTCAGGTCTCTTTTATTCTCATAGCGGATGATCTTTCCGATAGCATCATGCCAGTCGCCAAAGAACTTCGTGGCTTCATCCTGCGTAAGCACCACGGTATTGGGTTCAGATAACGCCGTTTTTTTATCACCTGCAAGCCAGCCGAAATCAAACATTTGAAAAAACTGAGGCTCGGCATAATAGGAAAGATCTTCCCTGAACTTTTTAACAGGTTCACCCTTACCGGCATTGCCAATGCTGTAATGACTGCCGTCATTTTGGAAAATAGTAGCGACCAGCTTTAACTGAGGGAAATCAAGCCTTAACCCTTCGGCAATTGGGAGCGGGGTACCGCTGCTAAAATGCTCCCCATCAGGACCTGAAAAATTAGTACCAACACGGTAAATATGATCTTTCTTAGTATGAAAATTATCAAAGCTGGTTTCAAACTGAACGATCAGGAAAATAAGCAGGCAGGCTGCCACTCCTATCGCTAAACCTGTAATATTGATGGCGGCGTAACTCTTGTTACGCATTAAATTGCGCCAGGCAGTTTTAATGTAATTCCTTATCATGAGTTTGTTTATTAGTTCAATGGTTCATTTGTTTATTGGTATCAGCTATCTTATTCGCTCCGCAAACTCTTTACCGGGTTCATCAGCGCTGCTTTTATCGCCTGGAAACTTACTGTAGCCAGCGCGATCAGCATGGCTGTGATACCTGCTACCGCAAATACCCACCAGTTAACATCTACCCGGTACTGGTAATTTTCAAGCCATTTATGCAAAGCCCAGAAAGCTATTGGAAAAGCGATCACACAGGATATACCCACTAGCTTCAAAAAGTCTTTTGATAACAAGCCGGCTAAGCCGGTAACTGAAGCGCCCAGTACTTTGCGTATACCTATTTCCTTGATGCGGCGTTCTGCAGTATAAGCTGCTAATCCGAACAATCCCAAACAGGATATGAATATAGCCAGGCCGGCAAAAACGCCTGCTAATGTGCCTGTTAAGATTTCTGTTTTAAATAATTGGTTAAAGTCGTCATCAATAAACTGGTACTCGAATGGATATCCCGGAAAATCGCGTTTTACAATAGTACCGGCTTTATTTAACGCATCCTGAATATCTATACCAGATTTAAAACGAATACTTAAAATACCGGTGTTGCCGGAGGTATGGTTATATAATAACAGCGGAGCAGCGGCGCCATACATATCATTATATAAGTAATCTTTCAGGATACCGATGATTTGATAAGCCTTATTACCACCTTCCCGTAAAATTCCACCCACTCTGCCCTGCTTGCCCATTTGTTTGGCAAAAGCTTCGTTGATGATCACATTGCTGGTGTCGGCAGCCTGGTTGGTGCTGAAATTGCGGCCAGCCACCAGTTTCATCCCCATTGTCGAAACAAACTGGGAACTTACATTCTGCCATGAGATCAGGGGATTCTTTGAAGCATCTTTACCCTCCCAGGAATAGTTATCTGAGTTGCTGCCAACCTCTAAAGCCATATTATCGCTCAGTGCAGCATCCTCCACCACCCCTGATTGCTTCAGGTCATTATATGCGGCTGTAAAATGATCGGCCTGGTTACCTTGAAGACGAATATAAACCAGGTTATTTTTATCATATCCAAGATTCCTGTTCTTTACGTGCTGTATCTGCTGGTAAATGATCACGGTGCCAATGATCAGTATGATGGAGATCGAAAACTGGATCACCACTAAACTTTGCCTGATAAAGCCAGAACCCGCACTTGATTTGATCTTTATGTTTTTTAAGACGGTGATCGGGTTGAATGACGACAAATAAAATGCCGGATAACTACCTGCCAATAAACCGGTTATAATGCTTATCGAAATTAAATATGCGAGATGCAGCGGCTGAAATATCTCGACTAAAAGTTGTTTCTGAACCAAATTATTGAACGAAGGAATTGCGAGGTAGATCAGCCCGACGGCTACTATGACAGCGATAAACGACATGATCACCGCCTCGCCAATGAACTGGCCTATCAGTTTGCCTTTACCTGCACCCATAACTTTGCGCACTCCTACTTCTTTGGCCCGTTGTTCAGAACGCGCTGTAGAAAGGTTCATGAAATTGATACAGGCGATCAGTAAAATGATCCAGGCAATGAATGAGAATATTTTTACGTACTGTATCCTGCCTCCATCCATTTTACCATCGGTAAATTTGTTGTGCAGGTTCCAGTCGTTCATGGAGAAAAGGAAGCAAACGGTAGTATTGGTGCTTTTTGTTTTAGAGGGAATATACCGGCTCAGTTGCTGATTGATAGCCGCTAAATTGGCATTGGGTTCCAGTTCAACTAAAGTGCGTACCCAATTAGCTCCCCAAACAGTCATCCATGGCTGCTTATGATCTATATTTTGTATAGGTGCCAGCCACTGGAACTGGTAGGTAGAATTTTTTGGCAGATCTTTGAAAACGCCGGTTACAATGTAATCCTGCTCGTTATTCATTTTCAGCGCCTTGCCCATCGGATCGGCATCGCCAAAAAACTTTTTAGCCATCGTTTCATTGATCACCACTGAATGCAGCTGCTGAAATGCATTATCGCCCGAGCCTTTTACAAAAGGAAGCTGCAGCATAGAAAATAGCTCAGCATCGGCGTAATTACCTGCTTCCGTGATGGATTTATCGCCAAGTGCAAATAACTGGCTATCACCATCTCCGGTCATTCTTGCTGCATTTTTTATGCCCGGTATTTCGGTTTTCATAGCCTTGGCCATCGGTCCGGGCGTGCCAAAAAAGGTGCTTATTTTGCCTTCGTAGGTTTGGTTTTCGTAAACCTTATACAGCACATTCCGCTTGGCGAAATTATGATTGAAAGTCAATTCGTCCTGCACCCATAAAAATATCAGCGATGCACAGGCTATGCCTATGGCCAGGCCTGTAATATTCAGGAAGCTATAAGACCTGTTTTTTATCAGGCTGCGCAAAGTGGTTTTAATGTAATTCTTTATCATGGTTTAGTTCATTGGTTCAATTGTTCATTAGTTTATTGGTAACAAAATGCTGCTAACTGCCACTGTCAACTGCTACTATTCTATTCACTCCTTAAGCTCTTAACCGGGTTAACCAATGCGGCCTTAACCGCCTTGTAGCCAACCGTAAACCATGCCAGCAATATGGATGTTACTACTGCTATTAAAAACACATCGATGCTTATAGGAATGCGGTAAACAAAGTTTTGCAGCCAGTTCGTCATCATATACCAGGCCAGCGGAACCGCAATTACAAATGATACAACTATCAGTATCATAAACTCCTTCGAGAACAGGTAAATGATACTGCCTATTGAAGCCCCCAGTACTTTCCGCACGCCAACCTCTTTGGTTCTTTGCACTACCATGAAGGATACCAGGCCATACAGCCCAAGACATGAAATGAAGATGGCGATCCCGGCAAATATTTTATAGATCAAAGCCATCTGGTTTTCCTGCATGTAAAACTTCGCAATGTTATCATCCAGGAAATATCCGTTATAAGCGTACTCAGGATAAGTATTTTCCCATAGCTTCTGGAGAGTGGCAACCGTTCTGTTAAGGTTTTTAGTTTCTATTTTTATGGCCACCTCTGATTCTACATTTTTCTTCGGTGATATTATAATCGGCTTTACTTCTTCTCTTAATGAGTTCGTTTTAAAATCCTTAACTACGCCAACTATAGGCAACCATGTTGAACCCTCAAAACTTACTGTTTTACCGATAGCTTCGCTGGGGTTATTGATACCCAATTTATGTAAAAATGCCTCGTTAACTACTACCTGACGGGCTGTATCGCCTTGTTCATATCCCTTACCGGCGGAAAAATGCAACCCAAAGGTTTTAAAATAGTCCGCATCGCCATATTTGAGGTAAGTAGTAATGCCATTGTCCTTCTTGGAATTGTTAAAAACAAAATTTGTACCCCAGTTATTATCTGACGAAGGTACATCTGAGGCAAAAGTTGCCGCTTTTACATCAGGATTTTGCAGCAAACGATCTTTAAAAGATTCTATTTTTTTCAGGCTTACACTATCTGTATATCCGGGAATCACCAGTATAGCCTCTTTGTTAAAACCGAGATCGGCCTCATTTACAAAATTCATTTGCTTTACGGCTATAATGGTACCGATGATGAGCAATTGTGAAATAGCAAACTGAGCGACAACCAGCGCCCGGCGTAACGGAACACCGCCGATAGATGCTGCTGTGATCTTATTCTTTAAGGCCAACACAGGTTTAAAGCCCGACACCACCAACGCCGGGTAAATGCCCGAAAGCAAAATCACGACTATCATAACTGTTATCAAAAACAAAACACTACCCATGCTCAGCAAAGAGATATCATCAGGCACGCTGGCGATATTTTTGAGATAAGGCAACAGCGTTTTGGCAATTACAACTGATAATATTACAGCACTGACTACAATAATGGCGGTCTCACCTATTACCTGCCCGATCAGTTGCCTGCGACTGCTTCCTAATACCTTGCGTATACCAACTTCTTTTGACCTTCCCACAGACTGTGCTGTTGAGAGGTTAATAAAATTGATAGAAGCCATAATGATGATCAGCACAGCGATGAATATCAAGGTCCGGATAGTGGCTTTGCTGGTGATATGATCGCCGATGGTATTGCCAAACCTCGTATCGAAATGCATGTCGGCCAAAGGTTGTAAAAATTCAATCTTTTTGGTCTGACCTTTATCGCCGGAATGTTTATGATGAAAATTCTTCAACTGAGCATTGATCCTATCGACCGATTCAGTTGGTGGCAAAAGCATAAATGTCTGGTAATTACTGCTGGTGGAATGCCAGTCGTAGTTGTAGCTGTAAGCATTGCCATGTTTTTTCCAGGTAACAAAGGAAACTAATACTTTGAGCGGAAAATCTGTATTTGGCTTTGCATCTTCAATTATGCCGGCTACCTTCAGGTTTATCTCATTATCCATTTTCAGGGATTTCCCCATGGCGTTCTTCCAGTCGCCAAAGTATTTTATGGCGTGGCTTTTATCAATAACCACCATCTCAGGCTGTTTGAGTACCGATGCATCCCCTGCTAACCAGTCCGCTTTAAAAATATCAAAGAACTGGGGTTCCATAAACATCACGCCATTATCTTCGGTAAACTTTTTGTCGCTGACACTGCTGCCCGCTCCAACGCCGTTTGAAACGGCGATCTGGCTGCCATAACTTAAGTTGATGGCTGCTACCTTTGCTTGCGGAAAATCGAGGCGCAGCGCGTCTGTCGATGGCACAGGTATACCCGGAGAATAAGAAAATCCATATTCCCGTTTCTGCTGTGATGCTACATGATAGATATTTTTATAATTTGGCCTGAAGGTCTCGAAGCTCAACTCAAACTGGATGACTACGAAGATAAGCAGGCAGGCTGCTATACCTACCGCAAGTCCTGAGATATTAATAGCTGCATATCCTTTGTGACGGACAATATTGCGCCAGGCAATTTTAAAATAGCTCTTCAGCATAATGATGGTTTATATAAGATATCAGTATTAAACGGCATACCAAAAACATAACGTATTGATAAACAATTTATTAAATTACAACACAACTTACGAATATGTTCGTATTTGTAACACTATCTGTTCGGAAACGATACAGTTGGGTCTAGTTAATTAGAGATCAGTGATTAGAGATCAGGTAGGTACCCGGTTAACTAATCGCTAATTAACTAACCTCTAATCACTCGGAACGCAAACTATTCACCGGGTTAG
>JBEHXM010000120.1:0-15026 GCA_048498695.1 Bacteroidota bacterium | reverse complement strand
GAGCCTCGACTGGTACCGGCAGCGCACGGAACTCAAAAATTTACAGGATGAGCTTAAACGGGAAGCTTCCATCATGATCACCAACCATAACGACAGTGATTATATTTTCCTGAAATCGGGCACTAAGAAATTGAAGACCTCTTTAAACTCCATTTATTATATTCAGGGTTTAAAGGATTATTCCATTATTTATACTGATGAGGGTAAGATCATTGTAAAAGGCTCCTTAAAAATCGTGGAAGAACTGTTCCCGGCCAGGCATTTTGTGCGCATCCACAAATCGTACATGGTGGCCAATAATAAGATAAAACACACGCAGAGTAATCGGCTGGTATTGATCAATGATGAAACGGTGCCAATTGGCAGAAGCTACAGGCATTTGCTGGCATCGTAGTTTATTGGTTGATTGAGTTGGATTAAGTTAAAAGCTGCTGAATTATATTCAACTCAATCAACCACTCACTCAATCAACCCAATCAACCAAACTACATCTTCCCCAAAAGGATCATCGTCAGCATAAAAACATCGTAAGCCAGGTGGAAGAAAATGAGGTGCCACAGGTTGCCCTTAAATACCTTATACAGCCAGGTAATGAACAAGGCGAATACGAATATAGCGACCACTGCACCCCATCCTTCCTGCCAATGGTACAGTGCAAACAGGATACTGGTGATCAGTCCGCTGATGAGGAATGATTTGCCAAACATGGCCTTTACCCGGTTAAAAATAAATCCGCGAAAAATGATCTCTTCGTAAGGAATCACCAGCACGGCAGCGAGCAATATCAGCAGGATATAATTGATAAAATGATGCCTGATGAAGTTAAAATCTGAAAGGTTGGCACTTTTAAACCCCAGGTGTATAATAAATGGCCCTAATATCCAGAAGTGAAATGCCGCATAGACTAATCCTATTATCCCGCCGGTATAAAAGGCTTTCCATTTCAGATCAGAAAAACGGAAACCAATAGAATTGAAACTTTCTTTATTCAAATTAAGGTAGATCCATATCACACCCAGCACTACAAATGGATAAGCATACATAGGCAGGTGCCCGTAATGCGGGAACAGCATCACAAAGGCAATCATGCCAATATCCACCCATAATCTTAACTGTTTATTCAGCGCCATAGCTACAATGCCCTGTAATCTTCCCTTACCGGACTAAAAATATCCAGCAGTTTGCAGTCGGTAACAGCCCGGCCGCCATGCTGCACGTTGGGTGGGATAATGGCAAAGAATCCAGGCTCAAGCACTTGTGTATCCCCGTTAACAGTCAGCTCAAATTTACCTTCCAATGCAAAGGCGCATTGCTGATGAATATGCTGATGCAGGGGTACCGAGCAACCAGCCTTTACTTCGATAAAGTTGATGGTATTATTATCTGTATGGATCAGTTTAGAGAAAAATCCCGATGCGATCTCTTTGGTTGAAATGTCAGTTAAATAACGAAAAACGGTGGTATCCATATGGGTTGATTAAAAAGTTAAATATACAATCGGATGATTGATGATTATTCAAATGTCTGCATAAATAAGCAACTCATATTACCGGGTAAAAGTTTAATGCCAATAACAAGCAAGGTAAATACCCGCTTGTTATTAGCTTTTTGATTTTGATCCTTATAATTTAGTTGGTTGCCCCGCCATTTACCAGTAAGTGCTGACCCGAAACAAATGATGACAGATCGCTTGCAAAAAACTCAGCGGCATTGGCTACGTCTTCTACTTCGGCCAGGCGCCCCATCGGGCAACTGTCCAGTAGTTGTTTTCTCAGTTCGGGATAGCTGCCGGCTTCTGCAAATATCCCGGAGTGATCAACGGCAAAAGGTATGATCGAGTTGACAGTTACGCCCCGATAGCCTATTTCTTTTGACAGGATATCTACCAGGTAACGTGGTGTGGTTTTGCTGCCGCCGTATACGGCCATGCCGGTTACCGGGAATGATGTAGTGCTGGAGGCGATGTAAATGATCCGGCCATTGTCGGTTATGTTTTTTGCGGCCTGCTGCATAGTGAAGTAAGAACCTTTGGTATTGATGGAAAATAAGCGGTCGAATTGTTCTTCTGTAAAATCAACTACTGGTGTTTCTACCATTTCGACACCGGCATTGGCTACCACGATATCTATTTTGCCGAATGCATTTTTTGCTTCTGTAAATAGCCTTTCGATATCGGCCACTTTGCTTACATCTGCCTGTACGGCAATTACTCTTGCACCCATCGCTTTGATGTTACTTACCACCTCATCGGCAGAGGCCTTATCCCTTGAATAATTGATAACAATATCTGCTCCCATTGCGGCATAACGCTCTGCAATTGCTTTACCTAAACCACGGGCTGATCCGGTGATCAATGCTACTTTATTTTTTAATGTGTTCATGACTGTTTAATTATTGAATGATTGATTTATTGAATTATTGATTTTTGCTTTTCTCTTAGTTCTTGATTCTTGACTCTCTCTTAAGCCATTGCACCATTGATGCCGATATTTTGTGCGCTGATCCATTTGGCATCATCACTGGCCAGGAATACCACGATCTTTGCAATATCTTCCGGTTCGCCGATACGATTGAATGCTGATAACGATGCCAGGCGGTCTATTACTTCCTGTGGTTTGCCTTTGGTGAATAGTTCTGTGTTGGTAGGACCGGGCGAAACAGAGTTTACATTGATTCCTCTTGCGCCTACTTCCTTAGAGAACACGCGTGTCAATTGCTCAACTGCTGATTTGGTAGCAGCGTAAGTAGAATAAGTAGGCAGCATAATGCGGTTGTTGGATGTAGAGAAGTTGATCACACTGCCGTTATCTGCCAGTTTGGTAGCAGCTTCGCGCATGGTATTGAAGGTACCGCGCACATTGATATCAAACTGGCGGGTGAAGTCCTCGTCGGTGGTATCCTTCAATAATTTGGTGATCATGATACCTGCATTGTTCACCAATACGTCAATGCGGCCGTAATGTGCAATAGCAGCATCAAACATAGCTTTTACTTCATCAGCCTTGCTTACATCAGCCTGCAGGGCTATGGCATCGCCGCCTTGTTGTTTAATCTGGTTAACGGTTTGCTCAGCAGCATCCTGGCCGCCTGCATAATTGATAATTACTTTGGCCCCGGCATCTGCCAGTTTAAGGGCCACTGCTGCACCTATGCCTCTTGAGGCGCCGGTTACTAAAATTATTTTTGATTCTAAAGCTTTCATATCCTTTGTTTTAAATGACAAAACAAAGGTGGAGAGAGGAAGCTCCTCGAATGATACAGATATTAAAGCATTAACTATAAATTTCTAAGATGCGGATGTATTATGCTCTTTTCTGAACAAAACCGGGGTGGTATTAGTGTGTTTTTTAAAGTAGCTGCTGAAATGGTTCGACTCTGAAAAGCCCAGCCGGTAAGCTATTTCTTTAATAGAGGTGGCCGAGTTCTGGAGTAATGATTTGGCCTCGGCAATTGTTTTCTCGACAATCCAGGTGCCTATGGCCTTGCCGGTTTTGATCTTGATAACGTTGCTCAGGTAATTGGGATGCAGGCTTTGGGCATCAGCATAATCCTGTACCCTGAAAGCTTGCTCTACCAGCCCATTACTCAGGTCGCGGTAATGCTTTTCCAATGTCAGCCTGAAATTTTTGACGATCTGCGAACTCCGGTTGCCTTCGTATATCGGATTATAATCCTTCCAGAAATATTCTTTGATCTTCAATAGCAGCACCACGAACAGGTTTCCTATCAGTCGATTTCTGTATGGGCTATGTGATAAATACTCCTTTTGTATTTGGAGGTACAGCTGTTCAAATTCAGAAAATGTATCAGCATCCAAAACTCTTGGCTGAACGGTTTCTGCCAGCAGGAAAGGAAATTCTTCAAAAATATCCGGGTGCACATTCTCCTTTAAGTAAGATTCGCTTAATGTGATCATGTACACTTCGTTTAATTTTTGCCAGTGGAATGATTTATAATGACCGGGGTTGGTAAAATAAACCGTTCCCGGCACGCTATCAAAAATCAGGCTATCCGTGGTGTATTTGCCGTAGGCATCTTTTACAAACAGGAAAGAGAAAAAGTTCGGCCTGAAAACGGGCGAAATATAAGGCAGCTCCGAGTGAATATCTTTAAGGTTATGAATGGCGAACTCAGTTTTCTCATCTATCAGGTCCACAGGCAGGTTAAGGTGCCGGTATAGCTCCTGGATGTTTTTGAAGATCAGCCTATTTTCTGTTGCCTGCATGGATGGGCTCTGAGATAAATTCAGTACAAAATAAATAAAAATATAAATCTTTGAGTTTATTTGGATTAATTATAAATAAGACTCATATTTGTGCCGTTCTATTAATTCGGAACAGCAGATCAAAACATGACAGAAGTTTTCGGCACAAACAATGGTACTATTTTTCAGAGCGATGCTGAAAGATGCTGGTATGTTGATTTCGCCGGAAAAATGGCCCGCTTTGATTACCGTAACCTCTTGAAATTGCGCAAGGCTGTTTATAATGTCGATATTGAAGGCATCCTGCTTGATGGCTCCAAATCGCCTGATGTCGAGATCATTTTCATTTGCGCCTGCGACCATTGCTATGTACTGACCCTGTTGCAGATCATCGCCCTGAAAGAAATTTTAGAAGGTACCTTTGTGATGCTGGAGCTTAACAACATCATCCACGACAGGCTGCACCGCATCTACGCTTGATTTAGACTGATTTCATATAACATCTATTTTGTTTGAATATCAAACTATAGCCTTATTATTGTGTATAATACCTGGTTATTATATTCAAAACGATAGTTATGAAAGATCTCATCCGCGTAAAATCCCTTATTTCAAATGAAATAGAGATGCTTCTTAATCAGCAAGTGAAGAAGGAAGCTTATTCGTCAGCTGTATATTTGTCTATGGCTTCATGGTGTAACCGCAATGGTTATGATTTTTCTTCCGAATACTTTTTTAAACAGGCCGAAGAAGAAAGACAGCATCAGCTTAAGTTTTATAAATATGTACTGGATATGGGCGGCAATGCCGTATCACCCGAGATAACCGGCATCAAACTGGAATATAATTCATTCCGTGAAGTGTTTGAAGAAGCGCTTGACCAGGAGATCAGCGTAACGCAATCCATCAATAATATTTATGCCCGCTGCTTAAAGTCTCAGGATTTTGTGACCATGGAGTTTCTAAACTGGTTCCTGAAAGAACAACGCGAAGAAGAATACAAGGCACGCCGCGCGCTGGAACTGTTTGAAGTGATTGGCGAAGAGGGTACCGGCAGGTGGCAGATTGACAAGCATGTAGGCGATATCAGCTACAATCCTGAGGCTTAATCTGTTAATTCCAATAATTTCAGCACTTCCTTTTTGTGGTATTCCTTTAGCCAGGTATTGCCGGGCTGAAGGGCGCATACCGGGGCGTAGTCGCAGTTATCCGTACATTCGGTGCGTATTACTTCGATGTGCTTATCGTGCGGTAAATGTTTGATGCAGGATTTGGCTAACTTGTACATTTCCTTTCCGCCTCTTTTGCCGCATTTGCTGCCTGTGCAAACGTAAAGCACTTTGTCCGGTATCTTAAACTTACTCATCTATTCTCATTTTAAACCAGGGTACAAAGTTAACTATTTATAGCTACCGATTTTATTATTTGAGCTGCTCACTAAGCGCGACCATGATGCCCTCGGGACCGCGGATATAGGCAAGCCGGTATATATCCTCGTATTGTATTATTTCGCCAACCAGTTCGGCACCATGGGCAAGCAAGCGTGCGACCATGTCATCTATATTACTGACGGCCAGCATAATCCGGCGGATACCGAGCTCGTTTACTGCAGCCTTCTCAGGCCATGTTCTGATAGCTTCCGGCGTGTGAAATTTGTCCAGTTCTATCCGCCCGTGGCCGTCCGGAGTTCGCATCATTGCGATGGTAGAACGGGTATTTTGGAGGTCGATGAGGCGATCCACCGAGGGGCCTTCGACCGTCGCTTCACCTTCCAGTTCGAATCCAAGTTCGAGAAAGAAAGCTTTCGCAGCTTCAATATCATCAACAACGATGAGGACGTTATCCATTCTCAGTAATTTACTTTTTGCCATAGGTATAAATTTCAGTTCCTAAAAATAGAAAATTCTCTTCAACCATCGCGAGTATGAAACGTTGGACTAAGGGCGGGGTGAGTCAAATTTGTTATTCCCTCGTCCTGACTGTAACAATTTCTTCCTGGCAAAATCTATTATAGGGAAGTCCCGGAGGAATTGTATCATGAATAAAACAAGCGACAAAGCCGGTAGATGGATGTGGGGAATCACTATCTTTCTGGTACTGATCGGCATTGCCATTGTAGTTCACAGGCTGATCGTTTTAAATACCCCTACTAATGCCAACCTGAAAACGATTGAAAGCCGGTCACCGGTACCTGATGATGGGTTTTTCGCACATCCTATACTTACGCAGATCCATATTATCCCCGGTTTAATTTTTATGCTGCTCGCGCCGCTGCAATTTGTAAAGCGTTTGCGTTCGGGCTATCCAAAAGTGCACCGCGTGATAGGCTATATCGTGCTGGTCTGCGGCCTCATCATCGGAACAACAGCTTTGATAATGGGTTTTATCATGTCCATCGGAGGCCTTACTGAAACACTGGCTGTCACTTTATATGGCACTGCCTTCCTTTTTTCGCTTGCAAGAGCATATTTATACATCATAAAAAGAGAGATCGCCCTTCACCGCGAATGGATGATCCGTGCTTTGGCTATCGGGCTGGCAGTTTCCACTACGAGGCCGATTGTAGGGTTGTTTTTTGCCACCAGTAGTTTTACCGGACTAACCGTTCAGCAATTCTTTGGCGTAGCCTTCTGGATCGCATTTACGCTGCATGTGATCGTTGCGGAAATTTGGATAAGGAGGACGAGAGAACAAGCATTAATCATTCCTCAGTTGTAAACTGAAGCCATGCCAACCACGAGTTGTAAACTCGCGGGAGCTGGTTTATTTCATACCATAAACTTCAGCCGTTGTTTTTATTTCTTATCGTTTTTCAATAGGTCCGACACCCCAAAGGCAATTGCGTAGGCATCAGCGTTATCAGAATTTGTTAAAATAACAATTGCCGTTTTTTCCTCCAGGTACCGAAAATAAACAGATTTAAAGCCAGGCAATGAACCTCCGTGATGGGCAAACTGTTTACCATTTACCTTATTTGTCATCCAGCCGTAGCCATAATAGATAGCTTCATTATCCATTGTCATAGGGGTCCTGATTGTGTCATTCTTCATTTGACCCCAACTTTTTTGTGCAAGCAATTTGTTATTCTGCATAACCATCTCCCATTTCAGCAGATCATTTATATTTGAAATAAAAGCGCCACTGGGGCGCATAGCAGCATAGTTTGGCGCATTTTCTATGGAATCCTTAGCATTTTTCATATAACCGGTCGCCCTGTTCGGTATAATTGCTTCCAGGGAGGTTGTCCTGGTGTTGGTCAAACCGCATTCATCAAAAACATATTTTTTCATATACTCGGGGAAAGACAGATGAGAAGTAATCCTGATGATATCTGCTAATACAAAATAGCCAAAATTACTGTACTCGAATTTTGAACCGGGCTTAAAGGCCGGGCTATCAGTGAATGCATTTTTTATATAAACGGAATCTGCCTGTTCTTTCATTCCATCAAATCCCGGAGGGTCAACCGGTAACCCTGAGGTATGGTTTAACAAATCGCGAATAGTAATGGAATTCCATTTTGCGGGTGCGTTTTTTATAAATTTTGTTATCGGATCAGATACCTTTAATTTACCTTGCTCTGCCAATTTCATGATACCAACCGCTATAAACTGTTTGCTGAGAGAAGCTATCTTATAGGCAGTTTTCTCTGTTGCCGCATTATTCAATTCAATATTAGCCAGTCCATAACCTTTAGCCCTGATCACTTTACCATTTTTTACAACTCCTATTGACAGCCCCATGATCCCCTGCTGTTTCATTTGGTGGGTGATAAAAACGTCAATGCTGTCCTGCTGTGCAATTACGGATACCGGCAAAGAAATGGCAGCAAGAAATAGAATAAAAATAAACTGTTTCATGGTGTTAAGGTTTGAATGGGTTGTGTGTTCCAAATATAGGATTGCGCTGTTCCTGCAATCTTTTTAAAATGCCTTAAAAACAGATTGAGGACCTTTGCTTAGTTCTATGTTTTTGACCGATCCTGTCCCCTGAAAGCTGTACCCCATGCCGACAATATTTTCATTATACAAGGGCAACTGGCTTTCATAAACCAGCTTGTCATCAACAAAATATTGTATCTTATCCTTATTGCTATGGCAGGATACCTTCACCCATTTACTAAGGTCGGTGCCGAAACCGGATAGATCATGATCCTTGCCCGATTCAAAGAACCGGCCGTTCAGCAGGCTCAGGTTGGATATGCAGCCTTTAGCTGATAGCTGGATAATTACCGGAGTGTTATCCGTAAACAGGATGATCTGTAAAAACTGGCAGGCAGCAGCGCCATCATGGTAATCATTTCTTATTTTGGCACTAAAAGAAAAATCCTTAAGCGGAACAGGCGTAAAGTTCCCAACGTTGAAATAGGCTACTGCGGGTGGCTGCGGTGCTAAAGGTATATTCTTTTGAGTGATGACGGAAGTTGAAATTCCCATTACGTCTTTGCCTATGAATTCAGCCGAATCAATATAAACGGGAATAGGGCGTTGCTCTATTAATCCCAACCAACCGGTGGTAGGTATCATTAGCAGGCGCTCTTTTACGATCTTATTGTTGACTAATAATTTGGCATGATAAAAACCGGGACTGTAATAAACCGAAGTGAATTGGTGCTTGCTCTTATCAACCGAAACCCTGGTATCCGGGTCCCAGGATTGCTGGATGAAAACCGAATCGCCGGGATTGGTTTTAACATCGTAAGTAAAGATAACGGAGTTGGGTATAGTCCGCGTAACCGGGCGTGTGTTAAACAAATAAGGGCCTTTAGGAGCAGAAGGTGCTTTTTTGGCATAAATGCTTATCAGGCTAACGGCTGCTACGCCTATAAGTATCAAGGCTAATTTTAAACCCCATCCCGTTTTTCTCTTTATTTCGGTTGATTTGATCTCTGTTGTGGGTAATTCAACTGTTTGGGTCTCGGTATGACCATTCCGTTTCATGAATGCCCGCCAGTTATCAAAACCGGCAAACCTGGCCAATGTATCCAGTGTAGTGCCGCTGGGTAAATGATTGTATTCCACCCGACCCCATACGCGTCGCAAAGTGCTGGCGCTTAAGGATACTTTTGTTTTTTCGAAAATAAGTTCGCTTAATATCTCCAGGTCCTTACTCTGCCATACAGACGCATCCCCCCAGTCGAGCTGCTGCTCAATGATATTTAATAATCGTTTTAGTTCTGAGCTACTCATTCTTTGTAAAAATCAATTCAAGATACGGCTAAACTTTAAGACGCACGAAAACAGCTTTCGTGACAGTGAGGGTTAAATATTGAATTTTTAGTTATCTTATTGTGCTTCAGAAAGATACAAATTGAAAAAACTTGAACAGTAAATGAATTGACCCTGCAATATGCTGTTTTTAAGTTTGTATAGGCTTGATAAGCCGGTAATTAAATCAACCACAATTTAAAAAGCAAAATATGAAAAAGCTATTTGTTTCAATATTAATAATAACGGGTGTGTGCAGCTATGTTTTAGCACAGACGCCAACCAGTATCTGGAATACAAAGGATGCTTACCTCGGGCAAAAGCCACCGGGCGACACCCCCGAGATATTTGGTGAGGGTATGCTGGCAAAAGCCGATACTTTTGCATTTGACCGCGTAGCCTTTTCTGACGACGGGAAAGAGTTTTATTACCCAAGCAATAATACCTGGTTTGATAACAAGGCTTCCAAAATAAGGTATCTCAAGTTTGAAAATGGCAAGTGGAACGGCCCCTTTGTTTTGAATGAACTTTATTATGCACCAACCTTCTCGCCAGATAATCAGACACTTTATTTTTTAGGCGGAAAAGGAGACGGTAAACATTCCATTGTCTCACAGTCGCACAGGACTGCCAATGGCTGGTCGGTGCCTGAAGTTTACCTGGAAAAGGATTATGGTTTATACGATTTTATGCCGACCGCCAGCGGCACCTGTTACGTGGGCAGCAATGTTCACCCGGATAAGAGACGAGATTTTCAGGACTATGATATCAGCGAACTGAAAATGACAGCTACGGATACTACCATCCGCAGTCTTGGCCAGCCGATAAACACGCCGGACTTTGACGGCGACTTTTTTGTGGCAAGGGATGAATCATACATTATAGTAAGTGCTAAGGAAACCAAGACTTATGAATGTGAACTGTGGATCAGCTTCCGCAAAAAAGATAATACCTGGACAGCACCAGCAAGTCTCGGCCCGAAGATCAATAATGGTGTCGCTCATCGCTGGGGCGAATATGTAACGCCTGACGGTAAGTACCTGATATATTCCACCGGGCATAGCCCAAAGGATTGTCACCTGGCCTGGGTTCGGTTTGATAACCTGCTGGCTAAACTGAAACAGGAAAATTTAAAAGACTAATACCATGAAGAAGCTGTTTTTTATAATAATTATACTCCTAAGCAGCAAGGCTTTCAGCCAAACTGTTCACCTGGATTTACAGGATATGCTGGCAAAAAACAATCTGATATTCAGAGCTGCCGACAAGATACAAAGTATGCAGGATGGGGATAAGAAAGGGATCAACTGCCATGGTAACGTATGGTTAAAAAATGTTGATTTCAGTTATGGAACAATTGAGCTGGACATTAGGGGGCGTAATGAGTTTCTGAATAGCTTCCCCGGTATTGCTTTCCATGCATCGGATACCTCACGGAATTACGAGGTGATTTATTTCAGGCCTTTTAACTTTCGGTCGGCTGATGCGGTACGCAGAACATGGTCGGTGCAATACATGAGCCTGCCTGAATATGGCTATGACCGTTTGAGAAAAGAGAACAAAGGCCGGTTTGAAAGCGAGATACTACCTAATCCCAAGCCGGAAGACTGGATACATGCACGCATTGTTATTAAAAAAGATGGCATAGAAGTATATGTGAATGGCATGGATAAACCATCCCTAACTACCAAGAACCTGGGTAAACGCAGCAACGGTATGTTCGCCTTATGGACCGACGCCACAGTTGCTGATTATGCCAACCTGGTAATCACAGCTGATAAATAAAAGAACTATGAAATCATCAATAATAAACTATGTCAATAATAAACCGTGTCATTTCGAACGAACAATGCGGTAGAAATGAGCAAGGCGTGAGGAGAAAACTTATAAGAGTGGGCCTAAGCCGGCATTTCGTATAAGATTTCTCTTCGCACCTCTCACACTATTCCCCGGCTGCTCATCGAAATGACAGGGCTTTTATCCCAATAAATAAAATTATGAAAACACTCTTCATTTGCTTTTTAACTATCGCTGCCAATATTTCGGTCGCGCAGCAAAAACATAATTATTCTGTCATTAAGCCCTCCGAATGGATCATCCCTAATTCCGGCGGTGTCACTTATAGTATGGACACCTATAAGGGCGAAAAAGCCTTGATTCTGAAAAAGAACTTTAATGCTCCAAAAAATGCGTGGATCGCTTATCCTAAAGGTTTGAATTTTACCAATGGTGAGATCGAACTGGATATGGCCTCTACTACCGGGAATGATTTTGTGGGACTGGCGTTCCGTATTAAAGATGCCAACCATTATCAATCGCTGTATTTCAGACCGGCTTCTTCGGGCACTATCAATGCTATCCAGTACATGCCCGAAAAGAAAAGCGAATTTAACTGGTGGGATTATGAGGCCGAAAAATACCAGGCAAAAGCCACCCTGCCTGCTACCGGCTGGTTCCACATCAAAGCTGTTGTAAAAGGTAATCAACTTACCGTTTATGTTGATCATCAGTCCAAACCTTCAATGATTTATACCGCGCTTGATCCTGAGTTAAAGAACGGCTCGGTTGGATTCTGGTTCGGTAACAGCGCTGCCTGTGCCTATAAAAATTTAACCGTTAAAACCTATTGAGCCATGATCAAAAGTTTTTTTAAAATAGCCTGGCGCAATGTGATCCGCCATAAAGCGCATACCGCCATCAATGTCATCGGGCTTGCCCTCGGCATTACCTGCTGCCTGTTTATTTTCCTGTGGGTACAGGATGAAAACGGGATCGATAATTTCCATCAGAACGGCAAAAACCTGTACGTTTTGTATGAGACCACTACTGCCAACGGGCATGTGTCAGCTGATTATAATATGCCCATGCTATTTGACACCAGCAAAAGGCCATATAAACATTTGTACCTGGTAGAAGATGCGAAGGCGACCGTGCCGGGTATCGTGAACTATGCTAATTATGCTACCGGCTACGACCTCCCCTGGGGCCATCCTGAAACTTTGCAGGTAGGCGAGAAGATGTTAAAAATGAATGGTTCCCGCGTCAGCACCGAATTCTTTAAGATGTTCAGTTACTCCATCATCGCTGGCAATAACGCTGCGACTGCGCTAAGCAACCCAGGCAATATAGCTATATCGCGCCGCACGGCCGAGGCTTTTTTCGGGACTCCCGCAAATGCTGTCGGTAAGGGTATCCGGTATGAAAATAAATATAATTTTATTGTGAGCAGCGTTTTTGAAAATGTTCCTGAGCGCAGCTCGCTGAAATTTGATTTTGTGCTCAGCTGGGAATTACAAAACAGTAAGCTGGAATGGTCGTCCAACAATTATGATACTTATATCCAATTGGCCGACGGTACCGACCCGAGGCAAACAGAGATTGTCCTGAACCGCTTTATGCGTGAGCGCCTGGCATTATTCAGGGGTATCCAATTCCCGGTACTTCAAAAAGGTGCAGAATACCACGTGGGCCTGCAGCGCTTTGGCGACCGGTACCTGCACAATATTTTTGTGAACGGTAAACCCGCAGCCGGCCGCATAGAATATGTGAAGATATTCAGCGAGGTAGCTATTTTTATCCTGATCATCGCCTGCATCAACTTTATGAACCTGGCTACGGCGCGGTCGGTAAAACGGGCCAAGGAAGTAGGGGTGAGGAAGGTGGTAGGATCAAGCCGCGGCAACTTGATCGGTCAGTTTTTTGGAGAATCGCTGGTGTTTTCTTTTTTGGCGATGCTTCTTTCCATTATTCTGTTATTGATCTTACTGCCTGCATTTAACCAGTTTACCGGCAAGCAGTTTGGTTTCCCGCTGGCACATTTATCTTTTTGGGTATCATTGATCAGCCTGACGCTGATCACCGGTTTGGTGGCCGGCAGTTACCCGGCTTTATATCTCTCTTCTCTCAAACCTGTCCGCATTTTAAAAGGCGCCCTGCGTTTTACACAGGGTGCCATTTGGTTCCGCAAGGGCCTTACTGTTTTCCAGTTTGTGCTTTCCATTATCCTGCTGATCGCTACCATTGTGATCACCCGGCAAACCAGCTATGTGCAGAGCGCCCACTTAGGGTATGATCGTGAAAATATGATCTATACCAGGATTGAAGGAGAATTATCTAAAAAAAATAATTACCTATTGTTTAAACAGGAGGCGTCAAAGATGCCCGGTATCGCGCTTATTGATCGCACTACAGAAGTACCGCAGGCTATGAACTTTGTGGTTAATGATGACCAGATCACATGGGAGGGTAAAGAAAAAAATACGATGGTAGGAGTTAAACCAGCCTCGGTTGGATTTGATTTTGTGAAGCTGATGAAACTGCAAATGGCTGAAGGAAGGGATTTTTCTCGAACCAACCCGACCGATTCTACCGATGCCTTTTTGGTGAATGAAGAGGCTGTTAAGGAAATGGGAATGAAAAATCCTATCGGCAAATGGGTACAGGCCTGGAAAAAGAGAGGGCATATTATTGGCGTATTGAAAGATTACCATACCCAATCACTCCACGAACCGATGAAACCCATCCTGTTAGACGTAAAAGAGGGCGAATATTTTGGTGTGATAATAGTCCGCACCGAACCCGGTAAAACTAAAGAAGCGCTTGAAAGCCTGGCAAAAGTTTATAAGGAGATCAATCCCAATTATCCCTTTTCGTACCAGTTTGTAGACCAGGAGTATCAGAAATTATACAGTAGCGAGTTCATTGTTTCTACACTGTCTATTGTGTTTGCGGTAGTGGCCATTGCCATATCCTGCCTGGGACTGCTGGGTTTGGTGATGTTCTCGGCAGAGCAACGCATCAAGGAATTTGGGGTACGCAAAGTATTAGGCGCGTCGTTGGGTCAGCTGATGTCATTGTTTGCGGCTGATTTTATGAAACTGATCCTGGTTGCTTTCCTGATAGCTGCCCCTTTAGGCTGGTATGCTATGCACAGCTGGCTGCAGGATTTCGCCTACCGGATAGATATGTCATGGTGGATATTCGTTTTGGCAGGAGCAGGGTCATTAGCCATAGCATTATTTACACTGAGTTATGAGGCGTTTAAAACTGCAGCAACCAACCCGGTAAAAAGCCTGCGTTCGGAGTGATCTTTATACTGATTTTCAAAAAGTTACGTTACTATTCAAAAGCGGACAATATTTGTTCGCTTTTGATACATTTAACAGGCATGATTTTTGTTGTAAGATGCTGATAATCAAATGATTTTTTATCTGGCATCATATTTACGATAACGAATAAAATATTATAGCTGCGCAGCAGCAAAAGGCACTTTGTATCAGTAACATGGGTGCGAGGTTTAGTTGATGGCGTTCCGGGGTGAGATACGGAACGCTTTTTTTATTCTCCCGGTTCCCTGAGATACAATGTCATTAAGTAAATAGAAAAACCTTTTCACCTTCTTTCCGCACAGCGGAGAGAGGGTCGACAAGCGTAGCGATGTCGGGGTGAGTTGACAACGCCAATGCATTTGCGCCAATGCATTTATGTAACTATCGCGCATATTTACCCACCCGATCAGCGCTTCGCTGGACCACCCTCCCTCCCGTAAACGGGAAGGAGGGAAGAAAACACCTTAACTTAATGACATTGTACTTGAGCTCAGGGAAAGAGTTTTT
>JBEHXM010000119.1:0-15208 GCA_048498695.1 Bacteroidota bacterium | reverse complement strand
ACGTTTATTGCTAAACAAATCGCCTTAAAACAGGTTAACTTAAAAAATTAAAACAACTTATCATGGCAACAACAGGAAGCGGAATAACCGCGTATTCAGTAAAAACCAAAACAAAAAATGTTCCGATGATCGATCCGGTTATTGATGTAAAATCAGGCAGGTACATTGCAAGTGGTAAAGACAAAGACGGCAATAAAATGGCGGCTATCATGAGCAAAGCAACTGCTGAAGGACACATAAAAAGCGGCGCCGCTAAAAAAGGTTCTGGCTGGTAGTATTTACTGACCTTACCGCTGCATCTGTGATGCTTTGGTATAAATGAAAAACCCTGCACTGGATGATCCAATGCAGGGTTTATTTTTTTACACTGAGTTACTAATTTCCAACTACAACCGTTGCATTTGGCATCATAGAGTGTATGGTGCAATGATAGGTATAGGTTCCGGCCTTTGCAAAAGTCATTTTGTAGGTTGCATCTGCCGCAATACTACCGCTGTCAAAGCCCCCATTATTATCGGTAACCGTATGTGCAGTAGCATCCTTGTTTGTCCAGGTAACTGTACCTCCAACTAAAACATGTATGGTAGCAGGGGAAAATGCAAAGTTCTGAATGGTTGCAGTAGCCGCAGCTACAGGCGTTTTACCGGTTGATGTAGGGTTGGTGGAATTGTTTGACTTACTGCCGCAACTGGTTAGCAAAAAGAAACCTGTTACCAGTACCAGGGTCAAAGAAATGATTTTAATTTTCATAATAAATTGTGTTACTGTATTTGTATATATACAGTCATCACGCTTTAAAACAAAAAAAGGTTGCCTGCTGGTTAAAAACAATAGGTAACAGAAATGTCATTTAAGCAGATTTACGAAGTTTTAGAAACTTCGTAAATCTTTCCGGGCAAAAAACTATTTATTCAAATTATCCACTTTATCATAAAACTCATTCTGCAATTTCAGGGTCGTGTTATCAGCCTTTACTTCCTTTAAAGCTTTGATGAATGAGGCGATCTCATGGTAGGTAATAAATTTACCAAACTCTGAAGTGGCTTTATCCCCCTCACCTGCATAATGGTTTGGGAAAGAAGCATACCACCAGATGGGGGTATATAAACCGGGAATATTTAATCTTTTCTGGTCGGCGCCTGATTGTTGGGTAGCCCTGTCCATCCGCATCAGGTCAGGACGATAATACATCAGTACCGATGTTTCACTTTCTCCCGCGTGCTGATCGCCTTTTATTTCGGATTTGTGCTTGGTTTGATATTCTTTGGCATATTCAGCATCTTCCCTGCCGCCGGTATAAAAATAGATCACGTAATTATGACGCTTGTTTAAAAACGACTGCATAAAAAAGCGAATGAACTCCGGGTTGCCCCCATGGCCGTTGAGGATCACTATCTTTTTAAAGCCGTTGCGCGCTATTTCATCGCAGGTAGCTTCCAGCAGATCGTATATCACCCGGCTTGGCAGCGCAAAAGTGCCGGGCTGCTGACGGGCTTCATTGATCTGCCCGTAAAAATAATCAGGGAAAACAACGGCGTATTCCTGTTTAGTTGCCCTGGCAGCCCATTCGCGCACATGGATCAGATCGGTCCCTATAGGTGAATGTGGTCCATGTTTTTCCAATATGCCAAATGGCAGTATACAGGTTTGGGACGATTTGTCTAACGCAGCAGGAAAATCAGTTGCGGTAAGTTCATCCCAGCGTGCCGGAACATCCTGTGCAAAGCCATAGCTACAAACAAAAAACAATACAATAAATAAAAAGGTCTTCATATCCGTGAGGTTTGGTTTATCGGATTGAAGATAGGAAATTGACTATAATTTACAGCTTGCTAACCAAATTATTACATTACCAATTTTTATAAGGATGTGTGGCCAGGCTTGAATTGGTATAACGGTCATCATCGGTAACCTCAATAGTTACCCAATCCGGCTTTTCAAACGCTTCATCTTCACTATTCAATTCTATTTCGGCAACTATCAGTCCGATATTATCACCCGAAAATACATCAACCTCCCAGGTCTTGTCGCCAAATGAAATATTGTAACGCACTTTCTCCGTACCATTTTTTGTAAAGGCTTCCAATATTTCCAGGCCGTCTTTTAAGGGTATCTCATATTCATACTCTTTACGGCTTAGCTGAGACACCTTACTTTTCATATTCAGGATAGCCTGTTTATCAGAAACGCGTATACGGATGGTTTGCCCGGCATTGCTCAATATATAACCCTGCTGATACTGTACACCTTCAGGCTTACTAATACGGCCCCACTTTTCATGATCGACCAAAAATTTCCGTTCTATCTCTGTGCCCATTGTTTATCTAATGTATTGGCAAAACTACTTTCTTCTCAAAATCCTGCACCAAAACAGCTATCGATCTTTTCAGCCTGGTATTTTGTCTTTTTATTTTAGTGATGACAGGCTTATGAGTTGCCTCAGCCGACGAGAACAACTCCAGTGCCAATATATTATCGTGCCAGTTGCCTATCATATCCTGTAGTTTATCCAGGTAATCGTTATTGATCTGCAGCTTACCGTCTAGGGCTTTATGAGCGATCTTGCGATTATAAACCAGCATTTTTATTTGCTTGCGTGTATCGTGCAGATCATCATTAAACTGAAGTTTATCCAGTGCCATTGCGATCTGGTCGAGTTTTGTTTTGTAGAATCCCAATATAGTGCTATTGTTCACGGGCCTCAGGTCGCCAGCTATCTCATGATGAGCTTCTTTTATCGCTTTCAGGTATTTTCTTCCTAAAATCTTAAATTCATTCGTGCCATTTTCTATAACACATAACTGGTCCATTAAAAACTCCTCGCTTTTAAACTGATAACGCACACCGAATTGCAGGTTAATGTAGGCATTACGTATATCGCCGCCATGCTTGAATATATTTTTAACGGGCTTAAAATCCTTTGACAGGTGCGGTTTGGATGAGTCAATGTCCAGAAGTATCAGCATAGCCCTTAGCTTTTTCACCTGCACACGGAAAAGGTGCAGGTGTTCCTGTTCGCCGGTTTTTATAAAGGCTTTAAAGTGGGTAAGCATTAATTCCCATTGTTCATTAAAATATGCTTTTTCATCTTTCTTTTTCATCCAAACTTTTAACGATATCAAATTATTAAATACCATCATCCTTAAAACGGGAATATGAAAATTAAGTTTAGAACTCTTATGCAAAAACAAAATTTCAATGAAAAGATAAAACACTTTATGGTGATATTATCCGTTATTTAAAATGCGCTTATTTAGTACCTATTGTAAAAAAAGTGTTAAACACCATATTGCATTAAACTGCCTTTTATACTAATTCGCTATCTTTAGCCGATACCTTTGACTTTAACCAGGATTGATGAATTTAAGAAAACTTTTACTTGTTTTAATAGCAGCTGTTTCTATTCTTCCCCTATCTGCGCTTGCACAGCGTGATAGTATACCACTAACTACCATTATTGCAAAAACGGCTAAACTGACCAATGACCATCCCACAGAGAAAGTTTATCTTCATTTTGATAAGCCATATTATGCAGTTGGCGATACGATGTGGTTTAAGGCCTATGTCACTATCGACCGGCATGTACTTTCGCCCTTAAGTAAAATTTTATATGTCGACCTGACCGATGGCGCGCAGGTAGTTGACGAATTAAAACTGCAGTTAGTGAATGGCACGGCAAGTAATTATATACCCCTGCCGCCATTGTTTGCCAAACGGGGCAACTATCACATCAGGGCCTATACCAGGTGGATGCGGAACTCGGATCAGGCTTATTTTTTTAACAGGACAATAACCATAGGCAGTACAGACCATGGCCAGGTAATACCGCACATATCTTTTAAAAACACCATAACAGAAAAATCATCCAAAATAAATGCTTCCATTGTTTATAAAGACCAGGATGGTAACCCCTATGCCAACAAAAAAGTAAACTGGAAAGCTGTAAATGATGACGGGACAATAAGTAAAGGAAAAGGAGAAACAGACCAGAACGGGGTATTAAATATCAATTTTTCGAGCGATAAGCCAGCCGAACTGAATTCGAGTATCCTAAATACCGAACTGGCTGTTGAGGAGAAAACTATTGTTGCAAAAAACTTTCCGATACAGCTTACCCAACCGGAAATCGATGTACAGTTTTTTCCGGAAGGCGGTCACCTGATCAGCGGGATACGCTCAAGAGTAGCATTTAAGGCGGTAAAACCTGATGGGTTTGGTATTGACGGGAAGGGAACCATTGTGGATAACACCGGCAAGGTAGTTGCTGATATGGCATCCCAGCACCTGGGAATGGGCGTATTTGCAATAATGCCCGAAGAGAATAAAACCTATAAAGCCAATTTTACTTTTGCCGACGGATCGAAAGGCAGTTTTGACTTGCCTAGTGTCCGCGCAGAAGGCATCAATTTATCAGTCAATAATAGTGATAACGACAGCCTCAGCGTTAAAATAACCGCCAACGAAGGCTTCTTTAATAAAAACCAGAATAAAAGCTTTTATGTAATAGCCCAAAGCGGCGGAGTAGTATGCTATGCGGCACAAACTGTTTTACATAATACAAGTTACAGCGCCATGGTTCCCAAAAGCAAGTTCCCTACAGGTGTTTTACAGGTTACCGTTTTTTCGGCAAAAGGCTCACCTTTGGGCGAACGTGTCGTTTTTATCAACCATCATGATCAGTTGAACCTCACTTTAAAATCTGACCTCGCTACTTATTCAAGGCGGCAAAAAGTGAAGATGCAGATATCGGCCAAAAATAATACGCTGCCTGCTGAGGGTAATTTTTCGGTTAGTGTGATCGATGAATCGATAGTGCCGCATGATGATAATGACGGACCGGGTATATTAAGCGATCTGCTGTTAACCTCTGACCTAAGGGGCTACATTGAAAAACCTAATTACTATTTTAATGAGCCTAATGATAAAACCAATGCCGATCTGGATGTGTTGATGCTGACCCAGGGATACAGGCGGTTTTCGTACAAAAATGTAATAGCCGATAAAATTCAGCCTATTGTGTATTTACCTGAACAGGGTATAGATATTTCGGGCACGCTGCGTTCAAATACCGGGCTGCCCGTAGCGAAAGGCAATGTACGCTTGTTTATACCGGACAAAGCTTATTCTACCCGGACCATCACAGATGCCAGCGGCAATTTCAGGTTTCCAAATGTGATCGTTTCGGACTCATCCATGGTAAGGGTTGATGCCCGTGATAATGCTAACAGCGCTAATCTTATGCTTACGCTTAACCCATTGCTTGCCCCGCCATCAACGCAATACATCAATCCCGTGGGTGGGATTGCCAATATCGACAGCGCCCTAAAGCCTTATTTGCAAAATGCTAAAAGGCAGCTGAACACGGTACATACTATTAAAGAAGTAGTGATCAAATCGACCCCTACTGTTAAAAAAGTAAGCCACCTGGATTACTCCAGCTTAAATGCTTTACCTATGGATGCCGACCATACCATACCCGGCGACAGGTTTAAAGACTGCAATTATATGATAGATTGCCTGATAGGCAGCGGCTTAGGCATAACCTATGATAATAATAATTTTTATGTCACCCGTGACTATGTTGCGGGTAATAAAACCCCTATGGCAATTTATGTGGGAGGCATGCCTGTTGACATCAATTACCTTATAAACGTAGATACTAAAATGGTGGAATCTGTTGAAATATTTAACAGTGACGGGTTAAGCAGTATAAACAGGACCTCGGGCACTAAAGGCGTATTGGTGATCAACACAAAGAAAATACCCAAGGGCGAAAAGATCAGTAAAGAGCAACTGATGGAGATGTTGCCTAAAAATAATGTGATCGAATTAATGCCCGGTGGTTATAGTGTAACCCGTGTATTTTATTCACCTAAGTATGATAACTCAGCGAACAGCCGGGATGGCGTAGATCTGCGCAGCACTATTTACTGGAACCCGGCTGTAATAACCGATAAAAACGGAAGCGCTTCATTTGACTTTTTCAATGCAGACGGAACCGGTACTTACAAAGCTATTATTGAAGGCATTGATAAGGATGGCAATATCGGGCGTTTTGTTTATCGTTATAAGGTTCAATAGTTTAGATATATTTTCTTAGGTTTATTTAAACTTAAATTAAACCTTTAAACACATGAACTTTTCATTGATCAACTGGCTTGCCGTTTTGGTAGCCGGCCTTTCTGCTTTTGTGGTAGGGGGCATTTGGTATTCGCGCCCGCTTTTCGGTAACGCCTGGATGGTTGACAGTAATCTTACTGAAGATCAGATTAAACAAGGTAACAAGGGCAGGATATTCGGATTTACCGCTGTCTTTTCCTTACTAATGGCTGTAAACCTGGCTATGTTTTTGGCTGATGCCAAAACAGATGCGGCGTGGTGCAGAAGCCGGTTTCCTGGCAGGTATATGGACCTTTTGCGCTATTGCTATCCACAGCCTGTTTGAGCTGAAATGCTGGCGGTATATTTTTATTAATGGTGGTTACAGCCTTGTTTCCTTAACATTAATGGGGGCCATAATCGGTTTGTGGCGATAAAAAACGCATCCGGATAATCTTCCTATTTATTAATTTATTTAAGCAAAGATGGTGCTATTGCTATGCATTGCTCACGCCTTTTTAATAAATACATTATTTATTAAAGCAGGTATTAGTTTCGGTAATATTAAAAATATATTACTAATATTACCCTTAACAAACTAAACTAATTGCATTAGCCGCCGTCATATTTATATATTTAATAAAAGAATATCTAAACGATAATTATCATGAAAAAAATATTCTGCCTGATGGTACCTATTGTAATAGCACTGTCAGGCTGTACAGCGCTGGTGTACACTACCAACCAGCAACCAACCTATACCGATGCCACACCAACAGACCAGGTATTTTATGATGAGCTTAGCCCCTACGGAAACTGGATAGATTACCCCGACTATGGCTATGTATGGTCTCCGGCTGTAGATTATGATTTCAGGCCCTATGCTACCAATGGTTATTGGGTTTATAGTGATTATGGCTGGACATGGGTTTCCAATTATAGCTGGGGCTGGGCGCCGTTTCATTATGGCCGTTGGTTTTATGACGATAATTATGGCTGGTTATGGACACCTGGGCACGAATGGGCGCCTGCCTGGGTTACATGGGGCAGTTACGGCGATTATTATTGCTGGGCCCCTATTGCACCCCGTGTTGATGCTGATGTAGCATTCCGCGGCGGATGGAACCCTCCGGTTAATAGCTGGAATGTAGTACAGGGAAGGCGTATGACCGAAGGAAATGTAGGCCGGTATGTTGAACGGACGAATGTTACGGTGATCAATAATGTTACTATTATAAATAACGTAAATAATTATAATAACAACCCTGACCGTGGTAATGGTTATAACAACAACGGAAATAATGGTAACGGCCACAGGGTTTATTATAACCGTGGTCCTCAAATAAATGACGTTGAAAACGTTACACATAACAGGATACAGGCGGTAAGGGTAACTGACAATGCCCGGCCGGGTGTGCAAACAGTATCAGGGAACCAGCTTTCGGTTTACCGGCCAGCCATAAGGCAGCCTAATGGGTCTCAGAATAATAACAGGCCAGCACCTAAAAAAATAGAAGCTTTCAGACCGGGCAGTAATCCGAACCGGGTAAATCAAAATCAACCTGCCGGGCAAAATCCGAATAGCAAGCCGAATTTTCCGCAGAGAAATCCTCAGGACAACAGGCCGGATGTGAATCAGAATCCCGGGCAAAACCAGAATCCAAGAACCAATATCCCGCAGAGAAACCCGCAGGATGCCAAGCAGGATGCAAACCAAAATCCCGGACAAAATCAGAATCCAAGACCGAATATTCCGCCGAGAAATCCGCAGGATAACAGACCAGATGTGAGCCAGAATCCTGGACAAAATCAGAATCCAAGGCCGAATATCCCGCAAAAAAATCCGCAGGATACCAAGCCGGATGCAAACCAGAACCCGGCACAGAATCAGAATCCAAGACCAAATATTCCGCAGAGAAACCCGCAGGATACCAAGCCGGATGTTCATCAAAGCCCTGTGCAAAATCAAAATCCAAGGCCGAACATTCCGCAGAAAAATCCGCAGGATACCAAACCGGATGTGAACCAGAACGCGGGGCAAAACCCTAAACCGAATACTCAATATACCAGGCCTGCCGTTAATCCGAGAGCACCACAAATCAGGAAACCGGTCAACAAACCACAATCAAAGTCCGATGCAGGCAAAAAACGCAAGCCCGGAAATAATTAAAAGTTAACATGGTATCAATAAAATCACGGAAGCCCTTAGACAAGTCTAAGGGCTTCTTTTTTAAGGATCGGTTTATAACTATTGATTAAAAAATGACAATTATCAGGTGAACATTTGCCACAGGCTGTTGTTGAAATTTTAATAAACAACAGATATCATGTCAGATACAGCAACATCATTCAGAAAAGAATTTGTAATAGGTGGTGATCTAAAAGTCAACCGCCTGGGTTATGGCGCTATGCGGATAACAGGAAAAGGTATTTGGGGACCGCCAAAAGATAAAAACGAAGCGATAAGCGTTTTAAAACGTGCCATTGAGCTTGGTGTTAACTTTATTGACACTGCAGATAGTTACGGGCCTTACGTATCGGAAGAACTGATAGCCGAAGCACTTTATCCTTATACGAAAGACTTGGTTATAGCCACAAAAGGAGGATTAACCCGCACCGGGCCTGACCAATGGCCGGTCAATGCGCATCCTGACCATTTAAAGGAAGCATTGGAAGGCAGTTTAAAGCGCCTGAAGTTAGAACAGATCGACCTTTACCAATTGCACCGTATCGATCCAAAAGTACCAGAAGAACAAACCTTTGAGTTTCTGAAAAAAGTGCAGCACGAAGGTAAGGTAAAGCATATAGGTTTGTCTGAGGTCAGTATTGAGAATATTAAAAAGGCGCAGCAATATTTTGAGGTAGTTTCAGTGCAAAACATGTATAGCGTGGATAACCGCAAATGGGAACCTGTATTGGAATACTGTACAGCAAATAATATTGCGTTCATCCCCTGGTTTCCGCTGAACGCGGGCAATGTAGAGGCGCAGGATAAGATAAAACAGATAGCCGACAAACACAATGCAACAGTACACCAGGTTGCTTTAAACTGGCTGTTGCATCATGCGGATAATATTTTATTGATACCCGGAACCTCAAGTGTAAAACACCTTGAAGAAAACATGAAAACTGCTAAGCTTGAATTAACAAATGGGGATATACAGGTGCTTGATAGTATTTCGCCACAATAAAAAATTCATAGTTATTTCATAAGTCCATGCAACTTTAAATCAACCGGTTACGTAATAGTAGGTGTGAAAATTTAGTTAAAGTTTAGGTGTTAAGTTAAATTGTATATCAAAACCCTCGCTTAAGGCGGGGGTTTTTTGCTTGATTTTTAACCATCATGCAAATTATTAGTTTAAAATTTCGTTTAAGAAAATAATAGTTATTAACACGTTAAACCTTCAGATCAGATTACTGTCATACAACAACTTTCAAAACCAAAAAACTTAAAAAACAAAACTCAACAACCCCCTTAAGTTATGAAAACAACATTTAAATTATCTTTAGTAATGCTACTAATGTTAGGCGCTTTTTCGTGTAAAAAGGACAGCAATTCATCTTCTAAAAGTAGCGTAACAACAGATCAGGTAGCTGATATCGCTGCGGGTTCACTTGCAGCAAACTCAGAAGGCTTTGCTTCTGTTACTGATGATATCGCAGCAAATGCCCAGGGCGTTAGCTCAACAGGTAAAGTTAATATAAACTCAACCGGTCTTGCCACTTCTTCAGTGCACCAGGAGTGCGGTACTACCCTTACAGACAGTGTTACCAGATCGCTTACCATTGATTCGGTTAGTTTGAATTACTTTTTTAAGTATAGCCATACTTTAAATTGCAATACCAGTAACCAGCCTGATAATTTTGCTAATGCCTTAACTTTCCATGGAAGCTTTGACGGCCCGAGATTATCTTCCAACGACTCAGGAAGCGCGACAGTTACCATAGCCGGTTTAACTCAAAATGCAACAAATTTTGTAGTGAACGGTGAATACAAACGTGATGGTTCATTTCAATTAAAAATAGGCAATAAGGCATCAGGTAACAGCCATGTGGACCTGACAGTAGCCAATGTGAAGCTTTCAAAACCGGGCAGAAAGATCGTAAGCGGAACAGGAACAATAGCTGTTAACGGAACTGGCCCGAAAGGAGGAACTTTTAGCTATAGCGGTGTAATAGTATTTAATGGTGACGGTACCGCTACATTAACTATCAGTGATGCGGTGTACACTGTTAACCTGGCCAGCGGTTACTGCTTAAAACATAAATAATAAGTTACAACCAAATACTATCAGAACCGGGCACCTAAAGTTGCCCGGTTTTTTTAGTTATACATCAGCCACTTTAAAGGGCTTTATATCATACGATTCCCAAACCTTCTGAGTAATATACGGTTCATTTTGCTGCCATGCCTGTAGTTCTTCCTCAGTCTCAAATTGCACGATCATTACCGAGCCGATCATTTTGCCATCATCATTCAGCATAGCCCCTCCTATCACAAAGTTGCCGTTGGCCTTTAGATCCCTCGCGCCGTCAAGATGATGCGGTCGCACGTTCATCCGGCGTTGCAGTGCATCAACATCCGTATAATCATAGGCAGTTACCAGGTATTGGTTCATATTGATTGAATTTATAGTTTACTCAACAAGTGAGATGGCTTAAGGTTATCAGCAAAATTAGAAAATCTTTATACTTATTTCCGGGGCAAAATCCTTCATGTCAAAATAAAACAAATAATAACTGTAAATTTTACAATATTTGTTTCATTGATAAATTTTCCTCAAAAAATGAAGAATAACCTGCACCGGGAATTTAAAAACTTATTTAATAAAGATGCTGAAAATGTGTGGTTCTCGCCTGGCCGCGTAAACCTGATCGGCGAGCATATTGATTATAATGGTGGGCTTGTAATGCCTTGTGCTATTACCTTCGGCACGTATGTGGTAGCTGCAACCAATAATGAAGGTATTTTCCGTTTCAGAAGCCTCAATTTTGACGAAAAGCTTGATATTCCACTGCAGCAAGATTATCAAAAAACGGGCGAAACATGGTTTAATTATCCTTTGGGCGTTATTGAATATTTTTTGAAGGACGGGCACCAGTTACAGGGTTTAGACCTTCTGTATTACGGTGATATACCTATCAGTTCTGGCTTATCATCATCAGCATCAATTGAAGTGGTTACAGCTTATGCGCTTAATGACCTTTTTAACTGTGGCTACTCAAAACTTGAACTGGTTAAACTGGCCAAAGAGGTCGAAAATGTGTTTATTGGTGTTAGCTGCGGGATAATGGACCAGTTTGCAGTAGCCTTTGGTGAAAAGGACAAGGCACTGATGCTGAACTGTGATACCCTTGAATACAAAGCGGTTGACAGCAACCTGGGCGATCATGTTTTGGCGATCGTGAATACCAATAAACCACGTAAGCTGGCCGAATCAAAATATAACGAGCGTGTGCAGGAATGCCAGGCGGCACTTAAAGCATTGCAACAGGAACTGGATATCCAAAATCTTTGCGATATAGATAGCGCCACATTTAAGCGATACCAGCATTTAATCACCGATGCAACTGTACTGAAAAGGGCAACTCATGTAATTGAAGAGAACGATCGTGTTAAACTGGCTGCCAACGCATTGGCCGGGGGCGATCTAAAAGAATTCGGACGGTTAATGTATGCTTCTCACGATTCGTTAAGAAACCTGTATGAAGTGAGCGGAGAAGAACTGGATGCTGTTGTTGAATACAGTAAAACTAATCCAAATGTAGCCGGTGCACGTATGACAGGTGCAGGATTCGGCGGCTGTGCTATTGCACTGGTCAGGAAAAGTGCATTTGATCATTTCAGTCAAGCCGTGTCTGCCTATTATACCGATAGAATTGGCTATGCCCCATCTGTTTATAGCTCGTTAATCGGTGACGGTGTTGGATTATTAAAGGAAACAGTTAATAGCTGAACTCTAAGCTCCAATGTCTAATGCTTAGATTGACTACCTTTACATCACTAATTAACTGACCTCAAATCAACTAATCTCTAACCTTGCGTAAACTCAAACTCGATGAATTAAACCGTGCTTCTGTGGACGAATTTAAGACACAGGAAAAACTTCCCGTTGTGGTAGTGCTGGATAATGTTCGCAGTATGCATAATGTGGGCTCGATCTTTCGCACCTGTGACGGTTTTGCTATTGAGCAGGTTTTTTTGTGCGGCATTACAAGCCAACCACCACATCGCGAGATAGAGAAAACCGCGCTGGGTGCCACGCAATCTGTTAACTGGGTTTATTATACTGATCCCGTTCAGGCCGTTGAACAGTTGAGAAAAGATGGCTATCGTATCATAGCGATTGAACAGGCTGAAAAGAGTATCATGTTGAATGAGTTTGAAGCCAGCAATAATGAAAAATATGCTTTAATTTTTGGCAATGAGGTAAATGGCGTAAGTGACGAGGTAATGCAAATGATAGATGCGTGTATCGAAATCCCTCAATTTGGCACCAAGCATTCCTTTAACATCGTGGTTTCGGCGGGCATTGTGCTTTGGGATTTTTTTACCAAGTTGGTTGCTCCCTGATATTTCTCTTCAATCATTTTATCCAAAAAATAGCAATTTTCGATAACCCGGTTTAGCTCAATTTGCAAATATTTGTCACGGGTAATTTATACTCCGCCAAATAATTTATTATTAAATTAGATCCTATACTTATCAAAGTTATTGACTATGAACAAGGAAGCCCCCATCAGCCCCCTCGCTAAAAAATTACAGGTAAAACCCGGCAAACACTGGCTGCTTTTTAATGCTCCTGCAAATTATCTGGCTTCACTTGAACCATTGCCCGATGGGGCTTCTGTTGCCTACGAGGCCAAAGGAAACTTTGACGGAGTACAGTTATTTGTAAAAAATAGTACGGAACTTGCAGCAGGTTTAAAGGTCGTTGCTCCGATTCTAAAGGCGGACACTGTTCTTTGGATCGCTTATCCTAAAAAAAGCTCCGGAATTAAGACTGACCTTGAAATGATGGGCAGCTGGGATGAGCCTGCCAAATATGGATTAAAAACCGTAGCAGCAGCGGCTATTGACGAAATATGGACAGCCTTACGTTTCCGCCCCGAAGGGCAGTCCAAAATGTCTGAAGGCAGGAATGATAGCGTGAGGCAAAACGAACATGGCGCTTATATTGATGTAGACAACAAGATCATCACCCTGCCGGATGAGATCAAATCTGTTTTGCAGAAAAATCAACAGGCATTAGCTAACTACGAAAAACTCTCCTACTCTAACCGCAAAGAATACGTGCTTTGGATACTGACAGCCAAGCAGGAAAAGACCAAAGAAGAAAGACTGGTAAAAATGGTTGAGAAATTAGTAGCGGGTAAAAAGAACCCGTCAGAAAAGTAATTTCAACTCGGTTAAGTTCAAAACACCAATCTTTTAATTAATCAGCCTATTTTACGGTAACTATAGCAGCACTGCCAGCCGGAATATTAATTACAAAATTATTATCATTTACAGTGTATTGCTCTATCTGCTTTGGCGCATAAGTTCCATTAGCACTTACAGAAGAGCCAGCAAATGTTATACCTGTGTCTGAAATAACTGAAGGGGCTATAAGCCGCATAATTTGTATTTTTCCGGCCATGTCGTTTAACCGGATAGTAAAAGAATAATTTTTTACATCATCTTTATTTATCAACGTTATGGAGTAGCTTTTATCAGGTTTGACACAAGTATATGCACTGCAATAGCTGATGTTACTAACTGTTGTTGGTATAATTACTCCCCCTTCACTGCCATATTTAAAAGCAAGCATTGCATAGTATACGGGCCCTGCCGTGTATACATTATTGGGTTGCATAAGTACAGGTGAATAGCAAAGGCCACTGCCTCCATGAAAATTAACACCCGCGCTATTTTCCACGGCTACCGTCCACATAAAATTGAGCGCCCACAATGAAGCTGCAAACACATTACTAACGCCTGGTTTTCCGCCTGCCCAAATACTATTACATTCGGTAATACGATAAGGCTTATTAAATTTAATGGCTTCTGTATTAAGCTGATTTAGATAAGTATCTAAATCGTAGTCATACTCTAGAATATTATGATAGTCGATGCCAGGGCTTGAAGCTGGTCCTGTAGTATAACGATGTCCATCTAAAAAACTCACATTACTGTGTTCTCTTTCAGCAAATGAATTAAACCAATCCGTATTGTAAGCCACATCAGGCCCTGCAAATACCCCATCTGGCAATGCCTTTTTAATTGCATGCAAATAATTCCCCCATTCTTCCTGGTAATTATCATATCCGTAGGATGGTGAACGCAGCCCTAAATTGAATACATCAGGTTCATTAGCTGATTGAAAAGCGTAGAGATTACCTTTAAGCATATTATGCACATAGCTGGCTTCGCTTACAGCGGCTGTTATATTATTATTACCCAGGTTCAGCCCAAACAGGACAGGCCATCCTGTTTTTTGGGAAAAAGCCGATAGGCGGTCAATATCCGAAGTTGTAAGCATATCCGCAGGGGTTTCAGATATGCGCGGCGCACCGGTCCAGTCAATCTCATCACTTGTGCTTCCGCCAATACGTAATATACCCGGTCCAAGATTTTTAATAAGCTGTATAAGCACATCATTAGTTACATTTAAAAACTCAGGATTAGCCGTTAGTATTCGTGTTTCAAAGCTCAGTCCTGTAAACGTTTGGGGAATAGGGTTACCTTTTTGATTTTGATTTACCGTTACCGTAATAGGCAACCCGTTAGCAACAGGCAAGTCATTATGTTTAGGGATTGATTTTATATTTTGATTTTCTTTCCGGCAACCAAGTGCGCCCAGTAAAAGAAAAAAAATTGCAAGTACTTTTTTGTTCATTATTGATGATAAGAAGGTCTTATGGTTGGGTATCGCTCACGACATCTGCTGCACCTGGTTTCCCATCAATACCGGCATCGCTTTTTACAAACTACCATTTCACAGGCTATCCTACTGATTATCCATGTGAAAGTTAAATAAATAATTAATTAAAGCAGTTATAACAGCTATTTTTAATTGTTAAAGTAAGCCATTGGGTAGCCAAATAAAAAAGCCAGGCAACTTTC
>JBEHXM010000118.1:0-15603 GCA_048498695.1 Bacteroidota bacterium | reverse complement strand
TTAAACTCAAGCTATGCTATTTTCCAGGATGCTACAGGCAAAGCTAAAGAGCGTGTTATTTCTCTGGGTATTGCTGTAGGCAGCGGTTATTTATTTGAAACCGATTTCAAAAAAGAAGTTTACAGCGACTTAACCGGCGAACGTGGTACGCTGATGGGCTGTATCCAGGGCATATTCTCTGCACAGTATGATGTATTACGCAGCAAAGGCCATTCGCCTTCAGAAGCATTTAACGAAACTGTGGAAGAATTAACACAATCATTAATGCCGCTGGTAGCAGAAAATGGTATGGACTGGATGTATGCCAATTGCTCAACCACTGCACAGCGCGGTGCATTGGATTGGTGGAAGAAATTCCGTGATGCAACCAAACCGGTATTTGAAGAATTGTATAACAGCGTAGCAACAGGGAAAGAGTCACAACGTTCTATCGATTCAAACAGTCAGCCGGATTACCGCGAAAAGCTGGATGCAGAACTAAAAGAACTGCGCGAAAGCGAAATGTGGCAGGCAGGCAAAACCGTACGCAGTTTAAGACCTGAAAACCAGGTAGTAGAAGCGTAATAGAGATTTGAGAAGTGAGATATGAGATTTGAGACAGGACGTTTATCTCAAATCTCATATCTCACTTCTCAAATCTAACTAACAATGATCCTCGAAGTCGCTATATTAAACGTGATCCCTGGTTTGGAAGATGAGTTTTTGAACGCATTTTCTAAAGCAAAAGAGATCATTATTAAGATGGCAGGTTATATATCCCATCGGCTAAAAAGATGTATTGAAAACACAAGTCAGTTCATTTTGCTGGTCGAATGGGAAAAGTTAACCGATCATACTGAGGGCTTCAGAGGATCAAAAGAATACCAGGAATGGAAAAGTTTATTACATCATTTTTATGATCCTTTTCCAACGGTAGAACATTATTATTAGGTGAGGAGTGAGTGGTCAATGGTGAGTAGCGAATATTCACTAATGACTAATGACAATTGACCAATGACAAAAAAATGGGAATAAAGAAACACATATTAGTAATACCCGGTGATGGCATCGGTCCTGAGGTAACTACCTGGGGAAAGGCCGTACTGGAAAAAATTGGCCAGGAATATGGTCACGAGTTTACCTTCGATGAGGCCATAATGGGTCACGTGGCTATTGAGGCTACCGGCGATTCGTTGCCTGACGAGACATTAGCAAAAGCAAAAGCCAGCGACGCCATATTATTTGGTGCTGTTGGTCATATCAAGTATGATAACGATCCTTCAGCCAAAGTAAGGCCGGAGCAGGGGTTGTTGAAGATCCGCAAGGAGCTTGGCTTATATGCCAACCTGCGCCCGATCATGCTGTTTGACGAATTGCTGAACGCATCGAGTTTGAAACCAGAGATACTGAAAGGTACAGATATCCTTTTCTTCCGCGAACTGACAGGAGACGTATACTTCGGCGAAAAGAAACGCAGCCAGGATTTTGCGTCAGACCTGATGAACTATAACCGTTACGAGGTGGAGCGCATTGCCCGTAAGGCCTATGAAGCGGCCAGGGCACGTACCAAAAGGTTATGCTCAGTAGATAAAGCAAACGTACTGGAAACTTCACGCCTTTGGCGCGAGGTAGTGCAGGGCATAGCCAAAGAATACCCTGACGTAGAAACCGAGCACATGTTTATCGATAATGCAGCTATGCAACTGGTAAAGAACCCTAAAAAGTTCGACGTGGTGGTAACAGCTAATTTATTTGGCGATATCCTGACTGACGAGGCTTCACAGATAGCAGGTTCAATGGGTATGCTGGCGTCAGCATCTGTTGGTGATGGCACAGGCTTTTTTGAGCCGATCCACGGTTCGGCGCACGATATCGCCGGTCAGGACAAAGCCAATCCGCTGGCCTCTATCCTATCCGTTGCCCTGATGTACGAGATCGCATTCGGACTAAAAGAAGAAGCAAAACGCATCACATCGGCCATAGATAAAACACTGAAAGCTGGTTACCGTACAAGTGATATAGCCGACGGCAATACAGATAAAACAAAAATATTAGGCACTAAAGCCATGGGGCAGAAAGTGCTGGAATATTTGTAAATGTGCGGATATGCAGATGTGCAAATGATAATAAGATGTTGAATTTGATCAGTAGTGCATTTACCAATGACTAATGACCATTGACTAATGACAAACAATGAAATGGAACGCTGAACTATACGACAATAAACACGACTTCGTATTTCAATACGGCGAAAGTGTATTGGAGTTGCTGGATGTGAAGCCGGGCGAACGGGTATTAGACCTCGGCTGCGGTACCGGTCCTTTAACAAAAAAGATAAAAGAACACGGTGCTGAAGTAATAGGCATTGATGCTTCTGAGGATATGATCGCGAAAGCAAAAGAAAACTTTACCGGTGTGACATTCATGGTTGCTGATGCTGCTGATTTCCATTTTGATGAACCTTTTGATGCGGTATTCTCTAATGCTGTTTTGCATTGGGTGCATAAAGCAGATGAGGCGATCAAATGTGTTTACAATAGCCTTAAACCCGGCGGCAGGTTTGTTGCCGAAATGGGTGGCAAAGGAAACAACCGCTTAATGGTGGCTGCTGCGGAAACCGTGCTCAGGAAGCATGGCTATTTAAAAGGCAGTATCACCCTCCCCTGGTATTTTCCATCAACGGCAGAATACGCCGCCAAACTGGAAGCAGGCGGTTTCCGGGTAACGTTCACCGCACATTTCGACCGTCCTACATTATTGCACGATGGTCGTGATGGCATAGCTAAATGGTTCAATATGTTTGGCTCAGCATTGTTTCAACAAATACCTGCTGCTGAGTTGCCGCAAATATTGAATGAAATTACCGACCTGCTGCAACCAACTTGCGAAGTAGACGGGCAATGGTATGCTGATTATAAGAGATTGCGATTTGTCGCTGTTAAAGAGTAATAAGTATTGAGTAATGAGTTTTGAGCTCGTACTCAATAATTTATATAAAAAATAGAATGAGGGATGGGCAAGACTCAAAACTCAGAACACATAACTTAAAACTGAAATTATGTTACACGATCCCAACCGCGTTTATGTTTTTGATACCACGCTTCGCGACGGCGAGCAGGTACCGGGCTGCCAGTTGACCACACCCGAAAAGATAGAGATTGCCCGCGAACTGGAAGCGCTGGGAGTTGACATCATAGAAGCCGGGTTCCCGATATCAAGCCCGGGGGATTTCCAGAGCGTGGTAGAAATATCAAAGGCTGTGAAACACCCCACCGTTTGCGCACTTACCCGCGCCAACAAGGGGGATATTGATTCGGCCATTGAAGCGCTGAAATATGCTAAACGTCCGCGTATCCATACCGGTATCGGTTCGTCTGATATGCACATCAAGCATAAGTTCAACAGCACCCGCGAAGAGATTTTAGAGCGTGCAGTTGAAGCGGTAAAATATGCTAAACGCGCCGTAGAAGATATCGAGTTTTATGCCGAAGATGCCGGCAGGGCCGATATTGAATATTTGGCGAAAATGGTGGAAGCGGTCATCGCGGCAGGTGCTACCGTCGTCAATATTCCCGACACCAACGGTTACTGCCTGCCTGACCAATACGGAAGCAAAATTCGTTTCCTTAAAGAAAATGTAAAGAATATCGACAATGCCATTATCTCCGTTCATTGTCATAACGACCTCGGCCTCGCTACTGCCAACTCCGTAGCCGGCTTACAGAACGGGGCCCGCCAGGTAGAAGGTACCATCAACGGCATAGGCGAACGCGCCGGCAACACTTCGATAGAAGAAGTGGTGATGATCCTGAAAACACATAACAGCCTGGGCCTCCACACCAATATCAACGCCAGAAATTTTTATGAATTAAGTCATTTGGTAAGCTCACAAATGCGTATGCCGGTGCAGCCAAACAAGGCCATCGTAGGCAGCAATGCATTTGCACACAGTTCCGGTATCCACCAGGACGGCTTTTTGAAAATGCGTGAGAATTATGAGATCATTAAACCCGAAGATGTAGGCTTCCCGAGCGCAACCATCGTGCTTACCGCACGCAGCGGTCGCCATGCCTTAAAATTCCATTTGGAAAGATTAGGTTACAAGATGGACAAGGAAGAACTGGCAGCGGCTTATCACCGTTTTTTAACCATGGCTGATAACAAACTGAACATTACTGATGAGGACCTGCACAGTTTGGTAGTAGGTCATTTGGTAAAGTAAAAAACAAACATCCCAAACTGTCATTCTGAGCGATAGCGAAGAATCTTCTTAAATACGCTGGACAACTATGCGGGTCGAAGAAGATGTTTCACTATCGTTCAACATGACAAGTTCCCATTTTGTCATTCTGAACGCAGTGAAGAATCTTCTTCCATATGCAAAGCGAACAGACAAGGCGAAGAAGATGTTTCACTATCGTTCAACATGACAATAAAACAAACTCCGCAATCGGCATTCCGACTTCCGACTTCAATTCCCCAACTTCACACATTTTTGTATATTTAGCCCGCCCCGTTAACCAGCTAATTATACCGTCGTTTGAAATTTATTTTTACACTCCTGTTTCTTGTCATTATCAACAATACTATTTGGGCGCAAATTAAATTAAGCGGCACCGTCAGCAATACAACAAAGACCCCGGTAGCATTTGCAGTAGTCACATTATCCGGTAATAACACGTCCGGCCAAACTTTGCAAACCGACAGTGCGGGCTCATTCTCATTCAATAATTTAAAGGCAGGCAATTACCAGCTAAGTATATCTTTCACCGGATTCGGGCAATCAGTAATTGCCGTCCTGCTTAACCACGATACCACATTACAGATCGTCCTGAAACCATCCAATACCCAATTGGGCGAAGTTTCGGTAACCGCCAGCAAGGCTACCATCGAGAACAGTACTGAAAAAACGGTTTACAATGTTTCGTCCAGCATCACCGCCAACGGCAGCGATGCACTGACCGCCATCGGCAAAATACCGGGTGTAAGGGTGAATAATAACGAGATCGGCATAGCAGGCAAGGGACAGGTAAAAGTAATGATCAATGACCGTATCGTGCAGTTAGACGGTGTAGACCTGACACGTTATTTAAGGTCATTATCAGCTAACCAAATTTCAAAGATTGAGGTGATCAAAAACCCACCTGCGCAATATGATGCCGACGGGAATGCCGGGCTCATCAACATCACCACCAAACAAAGTAAAAAGGCCGGACTATCAGGCAACGTACAGGTAAGCGATAAGCAGTGGCTGCACAATCCTGCCAACGTTTATGGCACCAGCAACTATTGGGTACTCAACAGCAGCGCCAACCTTAACTATAACTCCCGGAAATTCTCGGCCTATGGCAGCCTGAACTGGGACGGCGATCACGAACTGGAAGGTTTTGAGACAGACGTATTTTACCCTACTCAAACCTGGAAACAAACCGATACCGGCGACTACCGCATGCACAATGTGAGCTATGTTGCGGGGTTTGATTATAAGCTTAGCCCCAAAACCACTTTCGGCGCATCTTACATAGGAGGAAGCAACAGCTATGATGGGTCTGACCATGTAAATAACCCTGTTTATGGCCAAACCGGTCGTCTTGATTCCACCCTGCGAACTTATGCCGATTATCATCCTGTTGCGCTAAGTAATTCGGTCAATCTGCATACCGTCATTAATTTTGATACTACCGGTAAAAAGCTGACGATCAATGCCGACTATTTTAATTATTACCGTACCGATCATTCAAATTTTGAAAGCAATACTTTTTTTCCTAACGGCGCGGTTATACCATCAGCCAATACCCGTTACCTGGACAGCAATAAACAGGATATTAATGTGTACACATTTAAGGCCGATGCCGAGATACCCACCAAATTTGCCAAAATAGCTTTTGGCGGCAAGCTCAGCTTTATCGATAACTACAGCAATGCTTTTTATTATAATGTATCGCCACAAAACGTACAGTCCCGCAACACCAATTTGAGCAACGAGTTTGATTACAAAGAGAATACGCAATCCCTGTACGTCAATATAGATGGCGGCAAGGGCAAATGGAAATACCAGGCCGGTCTGCGCGGCGAGCTGACCGAAACGAAAGGTTATTCCTATACGCTGAATCAAACCACGCCAAAAAACTATTTAAAACCGTTTCCTTCTTTGCTGATCTCTTACCAGGCCGATACCGCCAATGGTTTTGCGTTTACAGTCGGGAGGCGCATCAACAGGCCAACCTTCTGGAATTTGAACCCTTTTAAATCCTTGTTTACAGCTTACAGTTATGGTGAGGGGAACCCTTATCTGCAGCCGGAATACAATACTAACTTCGAGCTGTCACATACCTACAAGGGCATACTTACTTCGGCTCTGTTTCTTAATATTACCGACAACGGCTTTTTCAACGTTACCCTGGCCCAACCCGATACTAACCTGGTGTATACCATCCCGCTTAACTTTATCAAGACTTACCGCTACGGTATTTCAGAAAACTTAACCCTGCACCTGGCCGACTGGCTGGACAACAATAACCAGGCGACGGCTTACCATACCAATGCCCATTCCGATCTGCCCAATATCAAAAGCATTGAGGGTTACGGACTTTACCTGGCTACTAATAACACTATCTATTTCAATAAGGATAAAACCCTTGCAAGCGCGATTAATTTCTGGTACCAGTTCCCCGAGATCGACCACATAGGCCAGTCTGATGCCTACTCCAAGCTGGATATTGGCTTCACCGCACTAGCATTACAAAAGAAGCTCAACATCAGTTTAAACCTCAGCGATGCTTTCCGCACCAGCGCCCCGGCGGTTACTTATAATGCCAACAACATACGCGAAAAATTTACCAATTTCCAGATCAACCGCTTTGTACAGTTAGCCGTAAGCTACCGCTTTGGCAAGGACGCCAACAGCAGTAAACGCGATACGGGTAATGAGGATGAGCGCGGAAGGACTCATTAAAAAATCATCAATATGGTGTCATTGCGAGCGATAGCGTGGCAATCTCATACTATACAGGGTGGTGATGCATAGTTCGCGATTGCTTCGTTCCTCGCAATGACATAAATTTTCATGATCATCTGCACATTCTAATATTCGCACATCTGCACATCAATCAATATTCCAAATACCTCACCATTTTCAAATTCACTTTATTGCCTTCAATATAACGGCCTGCATGGCCATTGAGGATACGGAGGGAAACGCCTTCATTTTCGAGTACCAGTTCTTCATAAAAACCTTTAAAAAGCACCTGCTTTACCGTCCAATACCTGCGCGTCCAGCTGGCGGTTGCCTCTATCCATTCGGGGTAAAGCATCACGTAGCTTTTAGTCGCTTTGATATCACAGACTAACGCCTCTTTGGCAGTTAGCACATTGCAGCTGGTAAGCAGCTGTGCCGTGTATAAATGATGCGGATCATTGTATATCTTTTTGGGATGCCCCTGTTCTATCACTTCACCATCCTTCAGCACCAACAGCACATCCGCCATAGATAATACCTCCGCAGGGTCGTGTGATACCATGATCACGGTAAGCCCCATATCCTTCACGATCTGCCTGATATCATCCTGCAAACCATCCCGGAAAGAAGTGTCCACCTGGTTAAAAGGTTCGTCGAGCAGTAATACTTCGGGCTGGGTAACCAGGGCACGGGCAATAGCCACGCGCTGTTTCTCTCCCCCGCTAAGGTCGGCCACCCGGTGATCTGCCAGGTGCGTCATATTCAGCTGTTTTAAAACTTGTTCCGTCTTTTCTTTTTTAGCCTGAAGGTTGGTATTGGGTAATAATACCGATACATTATCGGCTACTTTGGCAAACAAGTTCAGGTCGTCTTCGGCCTGGGTAACCATCTTCATCGCATCATGACCGGGTATCAGTTTTTCAACCGGTCCCCAAACGCGATCACCTTTAAACCTTACCTCGCCGGTATCGGGTGTCTGCAAGCCGTAAAGCAGGCTGAGAAGTGTACTTTTACCGCTTCCGCTGGCCCCTATTATCGCCGTAATTTTTCCCTGCTGGATAGTCAGATCGGTTGTTTTAATTCCACCGCCCGCAGTACCGGGATATATCTTACTGACCGAGATCGCTTGTAAAAAAGAAGTAGCCATTTAAGACAAAGATAAGGTATTGCTGTAGAAGTTATAAAAGTTAAAAAGGTTGTAGTTGTTGGAAAGGTTAAGATAATCTTATAACTTTCTTCAACATTTACAACCTCTGCAACAGGGTAAAATATGACTTGGTTCATATGCAACAACTCAGGCATAATCTCCGGCTGAAAAGGTTTGAAGATTCGTTGGCCATTGTTGGTGGTGAAAAATTGTCATTCTGAGCAATAGCGAAGAATCTTCTTTCATATGCAGGGCGAACAGGCAAGGCGAAGAAGATGCTTCACTCCGTTCAGCATGACAAACTATATTTATAATATCTTGTCATTTTGAGCAATAGCGAAGCATCTTCTTTGATATGCAGGGCGAACAGGCAAGGCGAAGAAGATGCTTCACTCCGTTCAGCATGACAAATTAAATTTATAATATCTTGTCATTTTGAGCAATAGCGAAGCATCTTCTTCAAGGCATAATCAGGCAAGGTTTATCAGAACCCGAATGTAAAGCCGAACGAGAAGTTTTTTAGCCCTTTTTGCGCCGGACTGTTCTCAAACATATCATTGGTGTAATACTTGGCGAACAATCCCCAGCCGCCGTAGCCCACGCGTACAAAACCGCCGTAACGTACTTTGGTAAAGTGGTAATCATCGTCTATCTTTTGCTTGCCATTTTCATGACTGATCTGTTTTACCCGCCCGTTGAGCAGCAAACCTGCATCAGGGCCGATGACAAAGTGGAACCTTTTGCCATCAGCATTTTCCTTGCTGCGGAAATCGAACGACAGTGGTATGCGCAGATAACTGGACGAAAAACGATTTTTACTGTAATCGATGTTGTCTTGTCGATAGGTTAATACCGGTTGATTGGGCAGGATGGTGATGTTCTGACGCAAACGGATCAGTGTCCAGTCGAACCCGCCCGACAGGTAAACTTTAAAAGCATCGCTGAACCTCACACCCATTTGTATCACGTCAAAACCCACATTGCTTGTCTTCCATGACCGGTAGTTAAGGAATTGGTTTTGCGGCGACAAAGTGAAGCTGCCGTTATCAACCAATGTTGCCAATCCCAAGTCGAACCTGGAGAAAGTCAGTCCAAATGAGCCTTTTGGATAAATGTGCGCCTTTCTTTCATTTTCATCATTATAATCGTCGCCAAAACCGGTTTGAATAATATGATGTGGTTTTTTATAGATCATGGTATCGCTTTTGCTCTTTGTCGAGTCGCTTTTATTATCCTGTGCAAACACACCGCTTGCAGCCGCACAAATCATTGCGGTAATTAGTAAACGTTTCATGTTGGTATATATTAAAATTTAGATTGAATGCTTAATTATCTTTTTTGATCTTCACTGATCCGATGTGCACACCCGTGATCATGGATTCGTCATCATCATTATCTGTAAACTCTATCAGTTTATCCTTTCTCTTATCCACCCTGGCCACTACCAGGTTCACCAGGTCGCCAACGTTGCGGATACCGTGTTTTCTCGGAGCCGGTTTGCTGGCCTTAATTGCCGGCACCTCCGTTGATGCCAGTACAGGCTGCGTTGTTGTTACCACTGGCTGCGATTGTATGTCGGGACTTGCGCTTATATCAGTCTTTTTGATCACTAATGGTGTTTGATTAACGGCTACAGGGTTTGTAATCTCATCTGCCTTTTTTGGTTCTGTTACAGCCAACGCCGGTTGTTCATCAGTTTTAGCCGGTTCTGTTTTAGCAATCATTTGTGTAGCCTCCTTTTGTTGCACCGCAGGTATCACCGCCTGTTTAGTAGGATGAGCTTTTGCAGCGTGGGCAATTGGCGTTTTTACAATGGCCACCTGTTCACTTGCTGGCTCCTGTATTACAGGCTTATTACTTGTTACCGGTTTCGTAACAGTTGGTTTTACCTTTACTGCAGTCAATTTGTTTTTAGGGTGATGCTTATCCTCAGTCCCTTTCTTAGGGATAAACAGTACTGCTGCTGCTATCAGTATGATGATGCTTGCGGCAATACTCAACCATGGAAACATAGCCCTGCTCCGTTTCTTTCCATCCAGTTCGGCATCAATATTCTGCCATACCTGTGCCGATGGTTCTATTTCAAAATTGTCCAGTTTGGACTGGAACAGGTCATCAAATTCCTTATCCTGCATGTTCATATCTTTTTCCATTTGATTGTGCAATTTGTTCTTTTAATATGGTGCGCGCCCTTGATAATTGCGATTTCGAGGCGCCCTCCGATATATTCATCATCTCACCGATCTCCCGGTGCGAGTAACCTTCAATAGCATACAGGTTAAACACCATCCGGTATCCCGGCGAAAGCTGCTGTATCAAAGCCATCAGGTCTTTTGCATCCAGGTTGGCCACCGCTACTGCATTTACAGACGGTTCTTTCCCGGTTTCTTCCAGGTCGGCCACCAGCAGCATTTTATGATGCTTGCGGTAATACTCAATAGAGCAATGCACCATTATCCGTCTTACCCAGCCTTCAAAAGAACCCTCGCCCCTAAAATCGGCCATCTTGTTAAAAACTCTTATAAACCCGTTCTGCAGCATATCCTCAGCCTCCATCCTGTCAGTAGCATACCGCATGCAAACCCCAAGCATTTTTGAAGCAAATTGTTTGTACAGTTGCTCCTGCGCTTTGCGGTCGCCAGCTTTACATTTTTCTATCAGTTCTTCTGTTGTGTACTTGTGCTCCAAAAACATCATTTAAAGGTAAGATGAAAACTAAGGGATAAAGGTTGCACGGGTAATAAATTATTTTTTTATCTATCGGTCACGGCGTGGCAGGTAGTTTAAAACCGGCAATGAAAGACGGCATAATTTACAGCAGAAATAAATTATTTCTTAGATTAGTCCATCCATAATTATAAATCCCAATGAAGAATCCTTTTGCCTGCAAATTTGTAATTGTATTACTGACAGTTGCTATCATTTTCCAAAATGTAAAAGCGCAAACTATCCCCATTGAAAGTAAGGACAATGCCCTGGTATTACAGGTAACACCCGACAAGCACCTGGATATGGTTTACTTTGGTAATAAGCTTTCGGAGAAGGGGGAATATAGCCAGGTTGCCAAAACATACCATCTTGATAAAAATACCGATGAGTATAATTCCACCTACATTACTTCAGGAACCCGCAACCTGCTGGAGCCTGCTTTATCGGTAACCCATGCAGACGGTAATCAATCATTAGATCTGCAATATATCAGTCATTCCGTAACCAAAATAAATGATGATGTGAACCTGGTAAGCATCAGGTTAAAGGATTCTGTTTATGATTTTGAAGTAACCCTGAACTACCAGACCTATTTTAACGAAGATGTGACCGAGCAATGGAGCGTAATCAAACATTACGAGAAAAAGGATGTAGCGCTGAACAAATATGCTTCGGCCAACCTGTATTTGCAGGCGGGTAGCTATTGGCTTAAAAATTACCATGGCGATTGGGCACAGGAAATGCGCCCCGAGGAGCAGCAGTTGACCCACGGTATTAAAACGCTTGACTCAAAATTGGGCAGCCGTGCCGATCTGTTTCAGCCGCCGGTATTTATGCTCTCACTCAATAAACCTGCTGCCGAGGACAATGGCGAAGTGCTATATGGCAACCTGGAATGGAGCGGCAACTTCCGCATGGATTTTGAGATCGACCCGGCCAACAATCTCAGGCTGATAGCCGGGATCAACAATTATGCTGCCGCTTATACCCTCAAACCAAACACAGATTTTGAAACACCCAAATTTGTATATACCCTCAGCAATAAAGGCAAGGGCGAAGCCAGCCGAAACCTGCATAACTGGGCGCGCAAATACAAGATAGTAGACGGCAACGGTCCGCGGCTTACTTTGCTGAACAACTGGGAGTCGACCTATTTTAATTTTGATGAGACCAAGCTGGCCGGCATTTTGAAAGATGCCAAAACGCTGGGCGTAGATCTGTTTTTATTGGATGATGGCTGGTTGGCAACAAATATCCCCGTAATGATGATCATCAGGCCCTGGGCGATTGGGAAGTGAACAAAGCCAAGCTACCCCATGGTATCGCTTTTTTAACAAAAGAGGCTAAAGCCGATGGCGTAAAATTTGGTATTTGGGTAGAGCCGGAAATGGTAAGCCCTAAAAGCGAACTATACGAAAAGCATCCAGATTGGGTGGTAAAACAGCCTCAGCGGCCCGAATATTATATGCGCAACCAACTGGTGCTCGACCTGAGCAATCCAAAAGTGCAGGACTATGTTTTCAGCATTGTGGATAACCTTTTCACCCAAAACCCCGACCTGGCTTATATCAAATGGGATTGTAATTCGCTGATGTACAATGCCTATTCAGCCTACGAAAAAAATAAATCCAATTTTTATACCGACTATGTGTTTGGCCTTTATCATGTGCTCGACCACCTGCGGGCAAAGTATCCTAATGTGCCGATGATGCTCTGCTCGGGTGGCGGTGGTCGTGTAGATTATGGTGCCCTTAAATACTTTACCGAATACTGGCCAAGTGATAATACAGAGCCGATAGAGCGGGTATTTATCCAGTGGGAAAATTCTTACTTCTACCCCGCTCTTACCAGCTCCAACCATGTAACAGATTGGGGCAAGGAACCGCTTAAGTTCCGTGTGGATGTAGCCATGATGGGCAAGCTGGGCTTTGATATTGTGGTAAGCAAGCTAAAGCCGGAAGAACTGGTCTTTTGCCAGGGCGCAGTAAGCACCTACAAACAATTCTCAGAAGCGATATGGCATGGCGACCAATACCGCCTGCAAAGTCCCTGGGATAATGATGTAGCTTCAGTAATGTATGTCGATGCATCCAAAGGTAGTGGTATCATGTTCAATTACCTGGTTAACTCCAGGTATCACACAGGCACCCGTTTGCCTATTCGTTTAAAAGGCCTTGATCCTGCAAAAAACTATGCGATAAGTGAGGTGAACTTATTCCCGGGTACAAAATCAAGTGTCGAGAATGCAACCTATAGCGGGAAATATTTAATGACAGTGGGTGTTAACCCGGATGTGCATGAGGGAAGGACGAGTGTTTTGATTGGAGTGAAGGAGGTGAAATAAATTTGTTTTTTTAAATAAAAATGTGTATATTTATTAAAATTTATACACATGAGAACAAATATTGATATTGATGAAACGCTGATGTCAAAAGCACAAAAGCTAAGTAATTCTAAAACCAAAAAGGCTATTGTTGAAGAAGCTTTACGATTATATGTCACGATAGAAAATCAAAAGAAATTGATGGATTTATGGGGTAAAGTAGCAATCGATGATAAAGCTTATGAATAAATGGATATTTTGTTAGTTGATACTTCTGTCTGGATCAATTTCTTTAAAGCAAAAGAGACCGCTTCGAGCTTATTTTTAAAGAATAATTTAAGCAATTTTATAATAGGGACCTGCCCTATTATTTTACAGGAGGTTTTACAAGGCGCATTTTCTGAGAAAGACTTTAGAATAGTAAATTCATACTTTGCCACTTTGTTTAAATTTAGAGGCGACAATTATGAATATGCTTATGATGCTGCTAAACTATACAGAGCACTTAGAAAAAAAGGAATAACAATCAGGAAACCTAATGATTGCTTAATAGCTACCTATGCTATTAAACACAATGTCAAGCTATTACATGATGACAAAGATTTTGATTTCATTGCTGCCAATAGCAACTTAGTAGTTTAACTACTTCTTCAACCTGTAATACTTATAAACCTTCACCGCCGACATAATGATCATGGAGAATACAATGATCCCGACAGTGCCATAGATCCAGCTGATACCATCTTTGATCACCGCCAGGAAAACAATGGCGAAAAGAAATATAGTAGCCACCTCATTCCATATCCTCAATTGGGTAGACGACCAGGTGAACAGGCCGAGGCGCATTTGTTTGATCTTACTTTGGCAGATATAGTGGTAAACGATCAGTCCGGCAACAAAGCAAAGCTTGATGTGCAGCCATGGTTGTTTGAGCCATCCCGGCGAAAGGTACAACATCGTAATACCTGCAATAATGGTGAGCCACATCGACGGGATAGTGATCACATTCCAAAGCCTGCGTTCCATGATCACAAACTGGTCTGATAATATCTTACGGTCAGGTTCGGGCTTTGCCTGCGCTTCGGTATGGTACACAAACAGGCGCACAATGTAAAACAACCCCGCCATCCAGCAGACTACAAAAATGATGTGTATGGCTAATACGTAGTTGTACATAACCCCCTAACCCCCTAAAGGGGGAATTTTTTTTTAATTCATTTAAATAAACAAGCCTCTATGCATTATTCCTCCCCCTTTAGGGGGTCGGGGGGCTATAACTTTTTATCACCTCCACCGCGTACTTCACATTGTCAAACGGGATGTCCGGCATAATGCCATGTCCCAAATTAAATATAAATCCCCCCTCATCTTTCATACGATCAAACAGGCGATATATTCTTTCTTTGATCACTTTTTTATCAGCATACAAAATATGCGGATCAAGGTTACCCTGCACGGCAATACCCTGCGGCAACCGTTTCTTGATATCCAGCAGGTCAACATTCCAGTCGATTGAAATTACATCCGGTTTCGCTTCCGCCATTAACGGCGCAAAAACTGAACTGCCTTTGCAGAAGGATATCACAGGGATATTTTTCCTGTTTAGTCCGGCAATGATCTGCGTGATATAACGGTGCGAAAATTCTTTATAATCGTCCCATGCCAAAGCCTGCGCCCAGCTGTCAAATATCTGCACGGCGTTTACCCCCGCGGCTATCTGCATATTCAGATAATCAACCGTTACTTTGGCGATTTTTGATAATAATTGATGAGCCAGTTCGGGTTGATTATGGATCAGCAACTTGGTCAGCTTAAAATCTTTTGATGAACCACCTTCCACCAGATAACTCATTACGGTAAATGGCGCACCTGCAAAACCAATTAGGGGTATGCTGCCATTTAGCCGTTGTTGTATTACTTTGATTGCGTCAGCAACATATTGCAGTTTATCAGCAACGTCAGTTTGCAGGGCATCAACACCCTTCTGATCACGCACGGGGTTGGCAAATTTAGGGCCCACGCCTTGTGTAAAGCTCAGGTCGCCGCCCATAGCCTCTCCGGTCACGAGTATATCCGAAAATAAAATGGCAGCATCTATCCTCAGCAGATCAACCGGCAGCATGGTTACATCAGCGGCAATCTCAGGTGTCTTGCACATTTCGAGGAAGGAATATTTGTCTTTGATATCCCAGTATTCCTTCATAAAACGGCCTGCCTGGCGCATCATCCACACCGGCGGCCGTTCTGTTTTCTCCGAAAATGCTGCTTTTATAAATAATGAATCTCTCATATTTTTTATAGAATCAAGAGCCAGGATACAAGAGTCAAGATTAACTAGTCTTGACTCCTGGTTCTTGACTCCTGGCTCTTTCTCAGTGTTTTTTTAGTTCCTGCTTTAAACGGTCTATCACCGCCAGCATTTTTGCTGTTATTTTTTCCCTGTCCTTCAGGGCAAGTTGCAGGTAAGCCTCTGCCTTTTCATATTTA
>JBEHXM010000117.1:0-16010 GCA_048498695.1 Bacteroidota bacterium | reverse complement strand
CAGTCGGTGCCTGTCACGGCTAAGAGCCACCAATCCGATCCGTGGTTCACTAAGATCGTCGCGTCGAGCATCCCGTCGCCGATGAACCAATCGCACCATATTCACTAACTCACTCATTCAGTAATTAAAAGAAGATGCCTGTTATTCTACCCGTAAAAGATAAAAGCCCGGTCTGGGGAAATGATTGTTTTATTGCTGAAAACGCCACTATTGTTGGCGATGTGACCATGGGTGACAACTGCTCCGTTTGGTTCAATGCGGTCATCCGGGGGGATGTGCATTATATCCGGATCGGCAACAATACCAATATCCAGGATGGTGCGGTGATACATGCCACTTACTTACGCGCAGCTACCGAGATTGGGAACAATGTATCCATCGGGCATAATGCTTTGGTACATGGCTGTACACTTAAAGATCATGTATTGGTAGGTATGGGGGCCATCGTAATGGATCATGCTGTGGTTGAGGAGTTTGTGATCATTGGAGCCGGATCTGTTGTATTAGAGAATACTGTTTGTGAATCAGGGTTTTTATATGCCGGTACGCCTGCGAAAAAGATCAAACCACTAAGCCAGGAGCAAAAGGATATGCTGCGCCAGTTGCCGCATAATTACATCATGTATTCAGGCTGGTTTAAGGAGTAGTTTTCTCTTTTGGTATGTCAATAGGTTCTTCGGCCTCCCAGTTAGACCGCAGTGTGATTTCCTTGGTGTAAAGCCAGATATTTTCCGGTTGCCGTTTTTGCTTAACATTTCCGCTGTCCCATTTCCCGTTTTTGTTAGCATCGTATATGATCCTTACGTTGTATTTACCAACGGGATAATTTTTATAAACCAGGGTAGTGCTTTTAAGAATAGGATCTGTATGGACAACTACTTTCTGGTCATTCAGTAGTTCCAGTACATAAGCTTTTGAAGTATCAGGGATAGTGACTTTCAGGGTCATCTCTCCATAGTTATCAGCTTTGTCCAGCTGAAATATCTTGGGCAACTTTTTGTTTTTATCTCCGTAAATGCTGGTTAAGGCGCCCTCATTAAATATCAATTGATACCGGCTGTTTGGTTTCCATTTGTAACTAACCGTTAGCTTTTTAAAGGTTGCGGTGTCCTTTGTTATAGTAAAGCCGGATACATTGGTCGAATCCTCATTTAGTGTTATAATGGAATTATCTATGGTTTGGATAGGTATATTTGATGTCACCAATAGATTTATGCCTGGCTTAAGGCGTCCATCCTGAGTGGTATTATATTGCAGGTTAATGGTGCGGTCAAATGCTTCCTTGCGGCCTTTTCTTAGAGCGATAGTATCGAGCGGTTTATTATTCTGCAAAAAGGAAACCCGTATCGAGTCAAAATCCATATTCCGCATATAGATCATGGCGGTGTCCCGTGTTTTACTAAAGTCCACCATTTTTTGGGCATCCAGAGCAGGAGGGAAAAGGATTTTTACGGATGGGTTATCCAGCGGTTTATTGAAAGTAAAAAACATTTTGCCATCGGTGTCAAACCTCCGGTCGGTCGGTCTTATTTTTTCCGGGTCTTGCTTAAATAAGCTGAGGTGAACGTTTGACGTATCTTTCCGCAAATGAATAGGCTCTTTCTGGAAAGCAACCAATTCATTGTCGTTATCAAATATCTTATTAGGCGCTGTTTCTTTTAACGCATAGATGCGGTAATCACCCTCATGTAAATTATTCAGCGAGAAATTACCGGACGAGTCGGTACTGGCAAAAATGGTTGGCTTCTTTTTGCCAAACAATGTGTCCTGCTTGATCGGGAAAAGCATCACGGTCACCTCCTTTTCTTTTTCCTGGGTGAGGGTATTAAGGACGCTTCCGGATACACTAAGTGAATCGATGTGCGGACCGGTTGAAAATACATAAGTAAAATTCGGAACAATATTTCCTTCGTTCACATCGGCGATTGCCTTGCCGAAGTTGATCACGTAGGTCGTGTTTTTTTGAAGCGTATCTTTAAAGTCGACAACGATGGATTTTTGACTCCTCTTATAAGTCGGCAGCTTTTCCATCGACGGGCTCAGGGTAATTTCCTGGAAAGGATTTTTTAAAGTAAAGTATTCATCAAAATCCAGCCGGATCTGTTTCGCCTTAAAATTCCGGGTCATGTTTGGGGGCGTTGCCTTTAATAATTTTGGCGGAGTGCGGTCTCTTGGGCCACCCTGGGGTTTTTGCTGACTGGCGCATCCGAAAATGAATAATGCGATGACAAAAAGCAGAAAATTTTCGCGCAAAAAAGTAGCCTTTTTATTTAACCTCATTTTTAAGCCCTATAAACGATTTTTATATTTTGATGAAGATTGATATTCGGAATTAAAAATAATGCATTTAATGGCAAGTTTTATTTTCATCAAATTCTAATTTGTAATTTATTGAATATCAATTATTTGTGAAATCAGCGTGATATATGGATCATTAAAACTGATATATCCGACGGTGAAACCCCAGAAATCCGCGATGCCTGGCCTAAAGTACGTGGTTTTATTTTCATCAACTTTTCGCGAGCCTCTTTTGACAGTGACACCAATCCCTGGTAATTAAATTCCGGATTGATCTCTTTGTCTTCCATCTTTCGCATCTTTTCTACAATGTCCAATTCCTTTTCAAAATAACTCTCATATTTGATTTTTATTTCAGCCTGCTCAATTGTTTCTTTATCGTAATTCTGCAGTAACTCCTCAAGACCGGAATTTGCTTTCCGCAGATCTTCAAATGTAACCTGGGGCCGGCTCAATAGATTGAACAATTTTACATTTTGTGCGAGTGGGGCAGTACCCAACTCTTCTAACAATGTGTTAATGCCTGATGCCTCAATAGAAGTACTTTTCGTATAAGCTACAATATGATCGGAGTTTTTTACTTTCTGATTGACCTTGTCCATCCGCTCATCATTGATCAGTCCCAACTCATAACCGATAGGAGTTAAACGGATATCCGCATTATCCTGGCGTAGCAACAGGCGGTGTTCCGCCCGTGAAGTAAACATCCGGTAGGGTTCTTCGGTGCCTTTAGTTACCAGGTCGTCTATCAATACCCCGATGTATGACTCGGAGCGTTTCATGATCAGCTCGTGTTTGTCGTTGATCTTTTGATGTGCATTAATACCGGCAATGAAACCCTGGGATGCGGCTTCTTCGTAACCAGTAGTGCCATTGATCTGCCCGGCAAAGTAGAGATTACTGACCAGTTTTGTTTCCAAAGAAAGGCCTAGCTGGGTAGGAGGAAAGTAATCATATTCGATAGCATAGCCAGGACGGAACATTTTTGCGTTCTCAAAACCGGGGATTTGGGTGAGGGCTTTGTATTGCACATCTTCTGGTAGGGAAGTCGAAAAGCCATTTACGTAGATCTCCACCGTATTCCATCCCTCAGGCTCAACAAATATCTGGTGGCGTTCGCGCTCCGCAAAGCGATTGATCTTATCCTCAATGGAGGGGCAATAACGGGGGCCTAAACCTTTGATCCGCCCGGTGAACATAGGCGATTTTTCAAAGCCTTCCTTTAATGTTTCGTGTACTTTCGTATTAGTATAAGTGATCCAGCAGCAACGCTGGTCGGTTGATCTTTCCACATCGGTATAGGAGAATCTGCCGGGATTTTCATCGCCCCATTGCTCTTCCATAACGCTGTAATTAAGCGAACGGCCGTCTATTCGAGGTGGGGTACCTGTCTTCATTCTGCCCGCTTCAAACCCTAATTCAACCAATTGCTCTGTTAATCCTGTTGCGGCTTTCTCGCCTGTACGGCCTCCGCCAAACTTCTTTTCACCTATATGGATTACTCCATTCAGGAAAGTGCCATTAGTAAGCACAACCGCATCGCATTCTATTTCGACACCTAAAGAGGTGCGAACACCTTTAATCGTATTATTTTTTACTAGTAATGAGGTAACGGTATCCTGCCAAAAATCAACGTTTGGTGTTCTTTCTAAAGCCAAACGCCATTCTTCTGCAAAGCGCATCCTGTCATTCTGAGCGCGCGGGCTCCACATTGCCGGACCTTTAGACAGATTCAGCATTCTGAATTGAATAGTGGTTTTATCAGCAATTATGCCCGAATAACCGCCCATAGCATCAATCTCACGTACAATCTGACCTTTGGCTACCCCGCCCATAGCAGGATTACAACTCATTTGCGCTATAGTCCCCATGTTCATGGTGATCAATAGCACAGAAGAGCCAAGGTTGGCCGCGGCCGCAGCAGCCTCACAGCCGGCATGACCGGCGCCCACTACAATTACATTATATTTTTTAAACATTATACCTCCATGTTCCACGTGGAACATTCAAAATTACACTCATTTATCTGATGTTCCACGTGGAACTTTAAATAATGATACTAACGCAACAAACGCCCAAATGCTTTCTAATATAACAAAGGGGTAAAAACTGATCATATATGAAGCATAGCCGCAGGTGCCTGCCCCTATGAAATTCAATAGGGCATAGGTTTTGCTCTCGGCAGGCAATTTTTTATATAGATTCAAAAGAAATGCGATCAGTAATATAACAACTCCTAGTGATGCAATAATATCTGATGTCCTCATGTTATGCTTCGTTAAGTTCAGTTAATTCTATCCAACGGATGCTTTTCTCATCCAGTTGACTATTTAAAACGGCTATTTGCCTGGCGATATCGCTCAGTTGCTGATGATCTGATAAGCCCGAATTCAATTCATCGGTAAGAGTTTTAATCTTAATTTCTATCCCCGCAATGTCCTTGTCCAGGTTTTCCAGTTCCTTTAGCTCTTTAAAAGCGAGCTTATTCTTCTTTGGCTGTGCTTTTATTTCTGCTTTTTCAGCTACTGGAGCGTTTTTTGCCTGTTGTTTAGCTATTTCCTGCTCGTAGCGGTAAGATGAATAATTGCCGTTGAATATCTTTACGTGCCCTTCGCCTTCCATAATAAAAAGCTGGTCGGTAAGCTTGTCTAATAAATACCTGTCATGCGATACCAGCATGAGTACGCCGGTATAATTGGTCAAAAACTCTTCCAGCACATTTAATGTATCTATATCCAGGTCGTTAGTGGGCTCATCCAGGATCAGGAAATTTGGGTTTTTCATCAAAAGGCTCATTAATTGAAGCCTTTTTTTCTCGCCGCCGCTTAAATTCGCTATAAAACCATATTGTTTTTTGGGCGGGAACAGGAATAACGTAAGCAGGGCGGAGGCCGAAATAGTTTTGCCATCAGCCATGGTGATAAATTCCGCTACATTTTTAACCACATCGATCACACGGTCATCTTCTTTGAAAACAATGCCTGATTGATGGAAATAGCCCATTACGGTGGTTTCACCGCGTTCAACCTCGCCTTTATCAGGTGAAAGATTGCCGGTGATCATATTTAATAACGTAGACTTTCCGCTGCCGTTTTTTCCTGCAAGACCAATTCTGTCGCCTTTTTTAAATACGTAGTTAAAATCTTCAACCAACGGTTGATTATTAAAAGCTTTATACAAGTGATGCAGTTCTAATATTTTATTCCCCTGGCGGGCTGTTTTTACGCTTAATTCAACTTTTCCCTTCGGACCGCCGTTTTTGGTTTTCTCTTCAAGGTCATAGTAAGCATCAATACGGGCCTTTGATTTAGTGCCACGGGCCTGCGGCTGCCTGCGCATCCATTCTAACTCTTTCTTTAATAAATTCGAGTTTTTCTGGAACTGAAGTTCTAATGTGCTTTCCCGTTCTGCTTTCTTTTCCAGATAATAGCCATAATTACCTACATAGGGTATTATTTTTCCATTATCTATCTCCAATATTTCGTTACAAACATTATCCAGGAAATACCTGTCGTGTGTAACCATCAGGATAGTTTTTGCACCTTCGGTCAATAATTTCTCCAGCCATTCTATCGTATCAATATCCAAATGGTTGGTAGGCTCATCTAAAAGATATACATCCGGATCTTCAATTAACAGCCTTGCTAACGCCAGCCTCTTTTTTTGCCCGCCTGATAAAGTATCGATCTTTTGGTTCAGGTGATGAATATCCAATCTCCCGAGAATGGTCTTTATCTTATATTCATATTCCCAGGCATTGTGGTCGCTGATCTCTTCGGTGATTTTATCAATGGCCTTAGTGTTGTCTGGGTCATTCTCCAATAATTCCTCATATTGCCTGATCAATTGCTGCTGCTTATTATCCGAATGGAAAATATAATCGCTGATAGTATGGGCTTTCTCGAACAAGGGGTCCTGCTCCAGGTAGCCCATCCGGAGATCTCGTGCCTGTACTACTTTCCCTTCGACAGGCAGGAATTTTCCGGCTAACAATTTTAATAGGGTAGATTTCCCGGCTCCGTTGATACCAACCAATGCGACCCTGCGGCCACGGTTGATACCGATGGTCAGATTTTTAAATAACCAATGGTCATGAAACGAATGACCTAAATTTTCAGCAGATATATAAGTGCTCACGCTAATTCTTTTATTTTATCGGAGGGGTGGATAAATAGTCCATCCCCATTTTTTGTTGATTCGTTAAACATCGCCAGGGCAACGGTTTGTGCAGGTATGCTCCTGTATTTTTTTAAACTGCCAATTAATAGCGGATCGATCACTTTCATTAAACCGGCCATCACATATTCTAATACTCTTGATTCTTTCCTTTCACCGGTTAATAAAGAGGGCTCATAAATGTGAAGGCATTTTAAACCCAATTTTTGAATGTCATCTTCTGTTTCACCTTTCATCCGGGTATAAAAATTAGAAGACTTACTATCAGCACCAATTGATGAAACCAGGTGATATTGTTCCACTCCATTTTGCCGGGCTAATTGCGCCAATGCAACCGGGTAATCATGATCTATTTTTCTATACTCCTTTAAATCAGGGGTTTTCTTTTTGGTCGACCCCAGGCAGCAAAACAAAGCATGCCCGTTTATAGCCTTATTATAATTTTCCAGTGCCTCAAAATTGACCACCAACTGCACCAGTTTATGATGCATAATTGGCAGTTCTTTTCTCACCAGCACTAAAACTTCATCATAAAAAGCCTGCTGCAATAATATGTTTAGTAAATTACTGCCAATTAGTCCGCTTGCGCCTGCTATGATTGCTTTTTTTGACATCAGAAGTCATAATTTCCGCAAAAATACGCATAATAAAATTGTGGAATAATAATTGTATGTTTAAACATGTAATTTGGAGGAATCAAAATCAATTATGAAAAAGACAATTCACCCTGCCAACGAGCGGGGGCACAATGACATCGGTTGGTTGAAAGCTAATTTTTCATTCAGCTTCGGCCCTTATTATAACCCTGCAAAAGTGCATTTTGGTGCGCTGCGTGTATTAAACGATGATATTATTGCTGGCGGAACGGGTTTCGGAACACATCCACATGATAACATGGAGATCATCACCATCCCTATTTCAGGTGCATTGGAGCATCGCGACAGCATGGGAAACACCGGCGTGATCACTGCAGGCGAAGTACAGGTGATGTCGGCAGGTACGGGTATACAACATTCAGAATATAATCACTCTAAAACTGATGCTGCCAATACCTTGCAGATATGGTTGTTTCCGAAGGAAATGAACATCAAACCAAGATATGACCAGAAGAACTTCAATGATGAATTAAAGCCGAACCGGTTTACCCAATTGGTATCCCCAATTAAAGGCGGCGAGGCTTTATGGATCAACCAGGATGCTATATTTTCGATGGGTGACTTTGAGGCCGGACAACAGGTTAAATATGACATACAAATACCCGGAAACGGCGCCTATATCTTTGTTATTGAAGGTAAAATAGCCGTGGATGGCACCGAACTAAACAAAAGGGATGCTTTAGGTGTTGAAGATATAAGTTCATTTACCATTGATACCCTATCGCAGTCACGTATTTTGATTATGGAAGTTCCAATGCGATAAACAGGGCATAGCCTTGGGCCAACGGTTTTTGAGCTGCCAAAACAATTTGATTACTAATTGTTTATAACAGGCACCAATTATAAACCAATGGCAGAACAGGCAATACCCGGATGGAAAAGATGGCTTGAAGGAAGCGGCGACCAGGTACTATTTCTGAAGAGATTTTTCAGAAACGTATTCAGGGGCGGCTTTGAATGGTCCGAATTTGTACGCCAGTGCTACGAGATAGGCTATAAATCGTTTACGCTGGTAGGTACTACAGCATTTATAATGGGGTTGGTTTTGGCATTACAGCTAAGGCCAACCCTTGTTGATTTTGGGGCATTGAGCATGCTGCCCCGTACCCTGGCAGTTTCTATCGTGCGCGAGATTGGTCCGGTGATCACCGCTATCATTTGCGCAGGCAAAATAGCCTCAGGTATAGGCGCTGAACTGGGGAGCATGAAAGTGACCGAACAGGTAGATGCCATGGAAGTTTCGGGAGCCAACCCAATACAGTACCTGGTGGTTACCCGCATATTGGCGACTACCTTCATGGTGCCCCTTTTAACACTCCTGGGCGATGTTTTAGGGCTGATCGGGGGCTTTCTCGCTATTAATATTACCAGCAGCGTGAGTGCCCTGCTTTACTTTAATAAATGTATCGCTTCGCTTGACTTCACCGACTTTTTACCGGCTTTTATTAAAACCATATTCTTTGGCTTTATCATAGGTTTTGTAGGCTGCTATAAGGGTTATAACTCAAACCGCGGAACAGAAAGCGTGGGCCTGGCAGCTAATTCAGCAGTGGTAACGGCTTCACTTTGGATATTTGTGGTTGATGCTATAGTGGTACAGATCAGCAGTTTACTTTTTTATCATTGATATGGAAGAGGCAGAAAAACATACCGAAAAGAATAGTAAGCAGCCCGTAAAAAAGGACGAGACAGTGATCCATATCAAAGGGCTCAAAAAGTCGTTCGGCTCCAAAGATGTTTTAAAAAACATTAACCTGGATGTGAAGCGGGGAGAGAATGTGGTGATCCTGGGTAAATCAGGAACGGGTAAATCGGTCACTATTCAATGTATAGTTGGCATGCTTACACCGGATAAAGGCGAGGTAACTGTTTTTGGACAAGAGGTTGCGGAGATGAAAGAAAAGGAATTGAAGGAATTACGCATGAAAATAGGCTTCCTTTTTCAAAGCGGGGCATTGTACGACTCAATGACCGTGCGCGAAAACCTTGAATTCCCGTTAACGCGCGTATTAAAAATAAAGGATCAGTCAGAGATAGATAAAAGGGTAACCGAGGCGCTGGAAAACGTGAGTTTAGCAGATGCCATTGATAAAATGCCTTCAGACTTGTCGGGCGGTATGCGTAAGCGGGTTGGACTGGCACGCACCATTATTGTCCAGCCGGAAATTATGCTTTATGATGAGCCCACCACCGGGCTTGATCCCATTACATCAAGGGAGATTAGTGAATTGATACTGAAGATCCAAAAGAAATATAAAACCACTTCGATCATCATTACCCACGACATGGAATGCGCAAGTATTACCGCCGACAGGGTGGTAGTGATGAATGATGGTGAATACGTAGCTGAAGGCACGTATGAAAAGCTTAAAAGCTCAAAAGAACAATATGTAAGATCATTTTTTAATTAAACGATATGAAAACCACTTCGGGACAAAAAATAAGGATCGGGATATTTGCTATAGCGGGTTTAGCTGTGCTGATCCTGGCTATATTTTTTATAGGGAACAAGAAAAGCCTTTTTAACTCAACATTCAACGTACATGGTCTGTTCAAAAATGTAAGCGGCTTACAGATCGGTAACAATGTGCGTTTTGCCGGCATCAATGTGGGCGTGGTAGAGGATATCCAGATAATGACCGATAGCTCTGTAAACGTTGTGCTTACACTAAATGAAGAGGTGCATAAATTTGTCAAAAAAGATGCAAAGCTGAGTATTGGCAGCGATGGCCTGATGGGGGATAAACTGGTAGTGATTGCCCCGGGAGGCGGGACCAGTAATGAACAGGTTAATAACGGTGATAAATTAGCTGTAGTAAATCCGCTTGACGTGGATAAACTCATCAATAAGTTCACTAAAATAGCGGACAATGCCGGCGACCTGGTAGAAGGATTGACTTCAATAGTAAACAAAGTAAATAACGGTAAAGGCAGCATTGGCCGCTTATTAAATAACGATAAGATGGCCCGGAATATGGAAAGTACGGTTAAGCAGGCCCAAAAAACAATGGAGAACGTACATAAGACCACCGGTACATTAAATGAGGACCTGAAAGCCGCACAGCATAATTTCCTTTTGCGGGGATTTTTCAAGAAAAAACAAAAAGCAAAACAGGATTCGATCAAGAAGCTGAAAGAGAAAGCGAAGCAGGATTCCACTAAGAAAAACTAAACTACATACAAAAGGCTCCCGATCTCAGGAGCCTTTTATATGTAATGCTGAATAGCTTAATTAAGATATTTTGTCAATTCAGGAGATAATGGGGTGGTTTGTGAACGGAAGCGGTGGATCAGGTTGCCATTTTCGTCGATCAGGAATTTTTCAAAGTTCCATTTGATGTCACCTGTAAAATCAGGGTTTGGTGCTGTGGTCAAATATTTGAACAGCGGGTCGATGTCGTCACCTTTAACACTCACTTTTTCGCTTAAAGGGAAGGTAACGCCATAGTTTTTCTGACAAAATGTTTTGATCTCGGTGGCGTTGCCGGGTTCCTGCTGACCAAAGTTGTTTGCGGGAAAGCCTACAACAACAACTTTGTCTTTGTACATATCAGCTAACTTCTGCAGCTCAGCATATTGTGGCGTAAATCCGCATTTGGATGCTGTATTTACGATCAGCACTTTTTTGCCTTTGTACTTAGCCAGCGAGAAACCCTGACCATCAATGTCTTTCAGTTTAAAATCGTACACAGAAGAGGGGGCAATAAATAACAGTGTTAAAAAAATTGCAAGTATTTTCATGTTTTTAAAATTTGGTTTTGCTTTATAATGATAAAGTAAAATTATACTTTAAAAACGGGAATTGCGGAAAGGGACTATCTGTTTTATGTAAAATTTACAAGCCGAAGAGTGATCAGTAATCGCATTTAAAATTATGCATCATTAACAGCATAATAATGTAATCTTTCAGCAATCTCTGCTGAACTTAGGTGATGTTTTAGGGTTTTTATCCAATCTTCAATAAATTCATTTGCCAAGGATACTTCAATCAAGTATTGAAATGTTTTACCAAACTCATCTACTATAAATAGTTCTCCGTCTTCACCTGAAGATAAAGTTATATCTGATTTCCAATCATTCAGATTAATTTGGAATATAATTAAATCCTCATCTATAGTGTCAATATCATTAACCAGATCAATTAAGGTCATATTAGTTGGTTATAGGAATGAGCATACAAAATACAAGTCAATTTTGCAGAATTAATTACGGGAATTATGTAAAATTTCGAAAACTTAGATAATGATCTTCCTTGCCTGTCATTATTTTCTTGCTTTCTGCCTTTTTGTCCTGGTAGCCAAGCAAATGCAGTGCGCCATGAATGATCACACGGTGCAGCTCGTTCTCTTCGCCTGAGTTAAATTTGATGGCATTTTCCCGGATGCGGTCAATTGAAATGAAAATGTCACCCTCTATTATTCCTTCTTTTTCGGAATTATCAAAGGTGACAATGTCTGTGTAAGTATCATGATCCAGGTACTGCTGATTGATCTGCAACAGGTACTGATCTGAACAAAAAATATAATTGAGCTCTTTTAGCCGGAAACCTTCGGTTTCAATAGTGGCTTTTATCCACTGCTTTACCCCGGTTTTGTTTTTTAATTTAAAACGAATGTCTTCTTCAAAAAAATTAATGGAGGGCATTATATTTTAAAATGAAGTTCAACTTCATTTCCTTTGGTGTTGAATACGCATTGGTCTGCCAGCTGTTTTACAATAAAAACACCTCTTCCGGTCAAATTTTCAAGGTTTTCTTCTGCAGTTGGGTCGGGCAGATGATCATAATCAAAGCCATCTCCTTCGTCAGTAATTGTCCATACCACACGCTTCCCATCAACTACCTCGGCATTAACAATAACTTTTTTGCTTTCGTCCAATTTATTGCCGTGTACAATAGCATTTATAGCGATCTCATTCAGGCAAGTCATCATATTAGCAAAGGTATCTTCGCTTACCTGGTGCTTATCAGCTATTTGTTCTATTAAAGTTTCCAGCTGCGTTATGCTTTCCGGTTTTGAGGGAAGCTGTAAAGTATAAAGCTCACTGGTTTGTACATTGGCATCTTGCATACTATTTGGCATTAAGTTGATCAAAGTAAGATTTTATTTTAAGTTTATAATACAAATTAAGTGCCGGAGATACAGTCTTAATCTGTTCTGTCTGTTTTTCTTTTGTTTTTTGATAGTCCTGTAACGCTTTAACGTATCCCGGAGGCATATCCTTGCCAGCATTACTTTCCCTTTGCTGATCTTGTTCGCGCTGCTGCTGGGCTTTCTCTGCTTCAAGCATGCGTGTCTGGATCTGTTGCTGCCTCTTCAACACTTCATCCGTTATTCTCCTGTTTACGATATCGTTTTCAGTTTGTTCCATTTCTTTTGAAATTTTATCCAAATTTCCCAAACCTCCGGTACCGTCTTTGTTCTCTTGTTTATTAATTTCCTGCAAGGCCTGCCTTATCATTTCCTGCTGCCTGGCCATCTTCGCAAGCTGTTGGCTCATTCCGCTCCGCTGGCTTTGCGACATGTTACCCTGCTTTTGCAACTGATCGCGCATCTGCTGCATATTCTGGTTTAATTGCTGCTGCATTTTGTTCAGTTGGGACAAAGAGGGCTGTTTTGATTTTCCCTTCCCGCTTTTCCCGTTCTTCATCGAGTTTTGCAGCTGTTCAAGCGCTTCATTCAGCATCAGTGCCAGGTTGTTCATTGAGGTCATGGCGTATTGCTGATTACGTGAAGCTTCTGCCGTACGGCGGTCGCTCAGGTTTTCCAATGACTGGTCAATGTGACTGTTTATGCTGGTGATCTCCTGGTTTACAGTTGATTGTATCTGCGGCACCCGTCGACTTAATGTATAAAGGCTGTCTTCTGCTGTTTTTAAGTTATCTTTTATGTCTTTTTGTTTCTGTGCTAATATAGTGTAATTTGGGTCAGATGGGTTAGTATTTTTTAATGTTTCCATCACTTTTTCCTGGTCGAAGGAACTGTTCACCAAATTCTTCAGTAATTCGCGTAATTGCTGTGCATCAACATTGTTTTGCGCCTCTTCTCCCTCGTCATTTTTTTGCTCCATTTTACCAGCCATTTGCTGCATTTGTTTAGCTGCGTCCTGCTGTTTTTGTGCGGCTTTTTGCTTGTTGTTTTTTTGCAGGTCCTCAGCTATCTGGCTCATTTGCTCATCAATTTTTTGCTCCTCAGTTTTTGGGTTTTCAAAATCGTTCTTCTGTTCAGCCCCCTCATTTTGTTTTTGCAGGTCATCCAATGATTTTTTTACATCCTGGAAACCCTGCTGTAACTTTTGCTGCTCCTGCTTTAGCGCTTGGGAGTCAGAATTTGGTTGTTTTGTTTGCTCGGCTAATTTTTGCTGCTTATCGGCCAGCTGATTTAGCTGGTTAATGTTCTGATTTAATTTCTGGTCAAATTCCAGTTTTTTATACAACTCCAGTATACGGTCGAGCTCCTTTTTGAGGGATTTATTATCCATCTGCATTTTTGACAATTCGTCCCTGGTGCCGTCCTTCTGCTCCTGTTCCATCAGTGCCTGAAGTTTTTTCAACAGATCCTGTGTTTTCTGATCCAGCACATTGTTAAACAGGTTTTCTATCTCTTTCTGCTTTTCTACCAGTTCTTTATTTTGCTGGTCATTCTCCTGGCGGTTATACAGGTTCTTTTTGTTCTCGGCCTGTATATCCTTTACCAGGTCATCCAGATCCTTCTTCTTTTGCAGCAGATCGTCTATTTGTTTCTTCTCGTCAAAAGACAACGAGTTCTTATTCAGCAAAAGCTGGTTGAGTTTCTGTGCATCGCGTTCTACCTGTCCGGCAATTTTAATGGCATCCTGCATTTTTTGTTTAACCGCCTGTGTGCCATTGTTCAGCTGTTCGTTCAGTTCCTTCTGGTCAGGAATATTTAATGTACGCTCTGTTGATCGTACTTTTTTAGGACCGGCAACCCCATCGTTATCGGCAACTTCAAAATAATAAGTTACCTGGTCGCCGGGTTTAGCACCGAGCTGTTTCATATCCCAGAAATAAAAGAAATCAGCCTGGGTTTTGTCCAGGTCGGCCTTCACGTTTTTAGTTATAGTATGCTCTGCACCCTTATTGCCAGGCGCGCCAATTTTATAATTGAAAGTGAGTGACGAAAAGCCATGATCGTCCTGTATCTTACCATCAAAATAAAGCGCTTTACTGCTTATCGAATCGCTTTTTTCATTTACAGTGATAGCAGGCAGCTCATCAGCGATCACATTAATGCGGTAAGATGCCGAGTCGCCGCGGCTGACCAAAGCATTTTGCGGACTAACCTTGTAAACGGCATTTTTGTAAACTTTTTCAGTGTGTTCAAATACATCCTGCCCGGTATTTGCTGCGCTATAATGATTGTTGTTGATATCGAATGATATACCCGTGGCATTTTGGGTATGCAGTTCCCATTTAACCGATGTGCCGGCAGGTATCGTCAGATCACCGGCATTAAGCAGTTGCTCATTTTTTTTATGCAGGTAAGCGGGGTAGTTCAATTCAACATCAAAATGCAGCAGGGATGGTTTAAGATTTACTTTGACCTCGTAAAGTACCGATGAAAAGCCATTACCTGTTAAACGGAAAGCGGTATTCTTTTGTACGTTGCTAAACAGGTAATGAAACCGGCTGATATTTTCCTTGTCCAGCCTGAAAGTGTTGTTAGCCGTTTCAATGTATACATCGGCAGGTAATTTATCGCCTTCCAGCTTCAGATCGAGCTTAAGGTCATCACCCTGCACTACGGATAAAGATTTGTTGAGCACTACAAATTTAAAAGGGGCTATCGGAGCAAAATATTCGTTATGCCTGATCAATCTTTTGGTACTTTCAGTCAGTATGGACGGCGCGGCAAGCGCAATAACGCAAATTACAGCTGCCGGGAACACAACCCACTTCAAATATTTGGTGTTTTCGCGGATATTAACGGCCGATGGAAAGCTAACCGGTTTCAATGTTTCAATTTTCTGGTCGATACTGGCTTCTATCAGTTCACGATGCTGCTGATCGGCATCAGCCAGTTTTTTGAGCTGAAGCGTATTAAGCAGTTTATCGCTGACATCATTAAAATGTTCGCCAATGATCTCTGCGGCCTGATCGTGTGTGATGCTTTTGCCTAATTTGAGCCAGGCCATCAGCGATGGGAGAATGAGCCAGGCTATCAGTCCCAGGTTCAGCAAAATAAAAAAGTAAAAAAGAAAGCTGCGGAATGTAGTATTAAAGTTGCCGTAGTATTCGCTTACCGTGATCACTACATAGGCCGAAAAGATGCCTGCTCCCAAAAAGATCAACCCCCTTAAAAGATTGTTGAGATAATACTTGCGTATGAAAGTATCGATCTTGCCGATTAACAAGTCATAATTTTCTGATGATCGCATACTGCCTGCAAATAAATATCAACACACCAAGCTTAACGTAACGTTGCAATCAAAATTATAACTTTTAAATGATAATTAATTAATAGTAAAACAGGATAATTGCCTTACCTTTGTAAGGTAAACTTATCAGTTTAACTAACTAATATTATGGATCAACTTAAAGACCCAATGCTTGCTACCGATCTGAGGACCGTAGTTACCAGGTTGGTAAAAAAGCTCCGCAAGGAATCGGTTACGGGTCAACAACTTTCGCTTACCGAGCGATCAACTATGTCTTTACTTCATCAGCATAAGCAATTGCTGCCAAGCGAACTGGCATCAATGGAAAAGATCACCAATCAATCTATGTCGCAGGTATTGAGTTACTTGCTAAAACTGGGATATATCGGGCGTACGGCTTCAGAAACAGATAAACGCAAAGTGATCATCTCGTTAACCGATGCAGGCGAAAAGATGATCTTAAAAATGAGAAACGAACGTGAT
>JBEHXM010000116.1:0-16127 GCA_048498695.1 Bacteroidota bacterium | reverse complement strand
AAACGTCCTGAACCTCGTAAAAGAGACTTTCGGTAATTATGGGTTCATGCAATCCTTTGACGAATTGCATTTCTTCATCTTCATAGGGAGGCACGACAATGATGCCGCAGTAAATCGGATTGCGGATGATCTTCCAGAAATTGTTCCGCTCGCACTTAAATCCCTTATCACAGGCCATTTTGCGAACTTGTTCGCCACTATAATTCCCGGTTGACAACTCTTTGAAAATCCATTGCATTATTTCTGCTTCGGGCTGTTTAGGGGCTATGTACTTGCGGCCATCAGGATAGGAAAGGTTCTCATAACCCTTTGGCGCAGTCGATACACAGCGCCCTGCTTTACGGGCGCGGCGCATACCTGTTAAGGTATTTAAGGCACGTCTTGTATTCTCTGATTCCGGGACGGCTAAATAAACCGCAAGCATTACCGTGCTTTCCGGTATTTTGAAGTCAATCGGCTGGTCGATAGCCATAGCCTGAACATTTTGGCTCCGTAAAATGCCTATCATTTGATAAGCGTATTCAATATTACGGCTGAACCTGTCCCACTTAATAAAGAGGACATTCTCCTGGTCTTTTTTCTTCCTGTTTTTAAGAATGTTCAACAACTTTGTCCATTCGGGACGGTTGAAGTTCTTGGCGGAGTAATCTTCGCGAAAGATACCCTTAACCTCGATGTTATTTTGTTCGCAGTGGCGCAATAGGCGGTCTTCCTGCTCGGGTAATGAGTAACCCTTTCTTTTTTGTTCATCGGTGCTGACACGCACGTATAAGTAGGCAGAATTCATAATAAGTAAGGCTTAGAATTATTGATTTTGATCTTCGTTAAAGTATTCATTTACAATCAATTTAGCTAAAATAAACAAGAAATCCAAGATAACTTCGGCATCTTTTTCAGATACTTCGATCCCATTTTCGTGCAGGGATTTAACGGCATCGCTTGTTGTAATCTTTCGCTGTTTCTGTAGTCCCTTACTCATATTGCGGCGTAAGCCGCAATGGTCGTTACTTCCGAAAATTCTTTGTCAGGAGCATTTCGGTACTACAGAAAGATTTTTTACCATCGCGCCTAAACAAAAAGCAAAATGCAATGACACATAAAATGCCATTGCACCGCTTAAACAACCGGCAGCGATAGGGAGGAAAATAGTCAAGGGTGGCGCTGCCGAAAAAAAACAAAAATTAACCATATCAGCGCCATTCACATGTCCTTGACGATTTTCCGACCGGGCTAACTTTGTGATGGCGGTGACAATGCAAGATTACGGCCTTATAGTGCCATGTCCTAAAACTGCAAGTAGTAAATTATAACCCTGGGTTATTGCTCCTGTCCCTTTCGCGTAAACAACGATTTGATATAACGAAATAGCCTGGCTATTTGCCTGTCCAGCCAATGGGTTTGGGTTTTATAGACCCGGACGTAATAGATAATGATAACCGCAAGAAATAATCATTCAAAAATTCCCATCGTGAGACCAAAGGTATTCTACCCACGACCACATTCAATAGGGAGAACCCAACATCGGTTGCGCGATAGCGCGTCCGATGTTTGAAACGAGGCTGACGGCGAATGAAATATAGCGCGTGATAACGAGCGTGATGAAATGAACCGTTTGCCGCAGTTTCTCTCCGCTAAAGAGTCGAAACCAGTGCGTGTTTTTGCTGAACTTCGTTAATAACGATGGTCATTTGCTTCACCAATTGATAAAGTGCAGAAACCGCAACAGAATCAACTTCATACCTGTCGCGATACCTTACATCCACATATGCTCCTTTTAAGACATTAAACAGTTTTTTGTTATTCTCATTGTCCAAATCAAAAACTGCAGCAATATCGCCCGTAAACATTTGCGTCAATTTTAATAGTCTTGCGAGGTTGTGTGTATTGATGTCATAGCCTGTTACAAATCGTATGATGGCGACAAGCAGGCATTCAGCGGTTTGACTTAGTGAGAACAACGCGGCTTTATGCGCTCCAATAGTCAAATAATATTCGGCACCTTGCAAAAATTCAAGACTTTGACTATGCCACCTCTGCCATTTGGTCAAGGCTATCTCTGTAATCAGGATATGGTCAGCGTCTTTTTGCTTAGGAAGGATCAAACCTCCTGAAAGATATAATACAGGATAACTGGCTTCCTTTTTGAGAAAAATGTTTTTTTCATCTGTTGCGGTGATCAAACTCACCGCGTGGTGCACCAAAATCACAACATTTGCGATGTTCTTACAGGATTCTTCCAGATGGTTGCTAATGTCCTGCGCCAGTCCTTGTTCGTGGTTGTCCGTCAATGCCAGTAGAAAAATTGTAGCAGGGTCAATCGCCGGAACGCCCAAATAAATGACAGCTTGCACGGAAGGCGCTTTGTCTTTAATTATTGTTACCAATCGCATGATGTTTTCATGCTGATCTGAAGTGATAATCGTACTCAACCTGTACAATAATGGCGATTGCAGGGCCATTTTATGCACATTTGTCTCGCTTTCGGAGGTACTCTGTTTTAAATACGGATCGTCCGTTGTACGCTGATAGATCAGCCAGGCCGCACCATAAAGTTTTTGCAGGTTTTCGTAAATGGCAATTATATCGGCCGTTTCTATAAACTCACCTCCCGCACGGTGAGACAGTCCCGCATCGAGCCATTCATTTAATTGCTCCCTGTATTGTGGCAGACTGAACACATCAAAGAATTGGTGAAGCACATTAAAGGGATTCAATAATTCATCCTGACTTAGTAATTCCGGGTAATCACGCCATTGTTTTCTTTCGGTTTCAAGTTGTTCCACACAGGTAACCACAGCACGTTTAAAAACACCTGCCTCATTCCTCATACCAATTAATATCTCATGACAAGCTTCGAGAAGCGCAATGTTGTTTTTAAATGAAGTTAGTAAGTGAGAAGGATTACCTTTTGTATCTACAAAAAAAGCATCCTCCAATATAAACTTTCGCCACCTGCGAAGGTGTTCTATATGGCCGGGCAGCCAGTCAGAAGAAAAGAAATCTTCGAGGACAAGCAAAGGATCGGCTATTTGCTCGGGCGACAGGTTTATTGGTAAATAAGCCCATTCATTGAAATTGCGGTTTGTCATAACTTTGAGTTTAAAAACCTACCGGGATTGACAGGCAATTCAAAGAAAAAGCAGATATTAGCCGTACCGAACCACACGCGGTTGTACTTTACAAATTGCGGGCTGTTTCTTACATTTACAAAATACCAATATCTTTGACCTATGGCAGAGACTATACATTTAGGACGAAAAATCAGCAGAATTCGCGAGTTACGTGGTATGAAGCAGGAAGCTTTAGCTTCGTTGCTGGGAGTCAGCCAGCAAGCTATATCAAAAATTGAGCAAAGTGTCGAAGTAGAAGATTTAGCTTTAGAAAAAATTGCGCAGGCTTTAGGAGTCACCACAGAAGCCATTAAAGCCTTTACAGAAGAATCTGTTTTCAATTACTTTAATAACTTTCACGATAATAGTGGCGCTGGTGCATGGAGTACTCAAGGTACTTTCAATTTCAATCCAATAGATAAACTAGTTGAGGTTTATGAAGAAAATAAGAAACTCTACGAGCAACTTTTAGCCAGTGAGCGAGAAAAAATTGAAATTTTAAAAAAGAATTAATAATAGATCAACTAAATCAATAATGAAGGGACGCCATCGGCGTTCCTTTTTTGTTTAAAAAGTGTTTATGCTAGGAGGTATTAACTTGAGAATTATGATTTCAGAGTTCTCGGGGTCAAAAAAAAGCATTTTGTAAGCAATCAACGGAGCATGTTTAAAAACAAAAAATCCCTGCTTCCAAAAGAAACAGGGATTGAAGGAAGGTTATCCTTACGAACCATTATTTTGAGTTTTGGTCTAACACCACTGGCTAACAATTTCGGTTCGTTATTTTCCTTTTCTTAATAACCAATTTAAAAACCATACATACCACCCGAAACGGAGATTTGCTCTCCCGTGATCCAGGCCGCATCGTCAGATGCCAGGAATACGGCGGCTTTGGCGATATCATCGGGCTGGCCCCGACGGCCAAGCGGCGTTTTTTCCACAAACATTTTTTCATAATCACTGCCAGCAGTAACACCCGCACTGGCTGCGCCTTCTGTTTCAGTAGCGCCCGGTAAGATAGAGTTGATACGGATGTTTTTCGCACCCAGCTCTTTGGACAAAGAGACTGTTATGGCATCCAAGGCTGCCTTTGTGGCGGAATACATGGATGCTCCGGGAAGCGGCATCTTGCTGGCACCAGAACTGATATTGATAACATTACCTCCCTTTTCGCCAAACAGTTTTAAAGCAGCCTGAATTGTTAATATAGGGCCAAGTACATTGACATTAAAGCTATTATGAAATATTTCCGCTGATACGAGTTCAACAGGTGCATATCCCTGGTAAACCGCGTTGTTGACTAAAATATCCAGGGTGCCGTAAGCATTTTTCGTTTCTTCAAATAGCCTGGTTACGTCCGCCTCGTTCGATATATCCGCTTGTACTGCAATGGCTGTTCCGCCGGCATCATTTATTTCCTTAACAACCTTATTTGCTCCTTCTTTACTGGAGGCATAATTCACTACAACCTTTGCGTCCGCTGCCGCAAGGTGTTTGGCAATGGCAGCGCCTATTCCTTTTGAAGCACCGGTCACCACCGCTACTTTGTTTTCTAATTTACTCATGATATTTTTATTTGTTAAATTTTACTAAATCCTGGAAGATCAGTTGCCCCCAGCTATTTCCATATGCTTGCACCAGTAGCCCGCCTTCCGAGAGGCCGCCAAGGTTAACCGGTGCGAAACCAAGTCTTTCTACAAGTGCCGCAACCGTTGCTGTTGCGCCCTCGTCATCACTTGACAGGAACACCACTCTTTTGCCACCATGTACCGATGGATCTTGATCAAGAATAGCAGCGCCCAAATGATTGAATCCCTTAACGACATTGCCACCGGAAAAGGCTCGGGCGACAACTTTTGCGGAAGGTTGTCCCCCCAGTTGTTCTTTAGGCACGCCATAAGCATTGGTCACATCGACGATGATCTTTCCCTGCCAGTCGGGCAGGGCTTTGGCGACAGCAGTGTGCGCCCCAAAGCGTACCGCAAGGAAGATGACATCTGCATTCACAGCATCCGCCAGTGTTGCGGGAATGATCCCGGTCCCGATGGCGTCGGCCTCGGCTGAAAAGCTTTCCGGGGTGCGTGTGGTGGCAACGGATACTTCGATGCCCTTGCGGGCAAAGGCTTTGGCCAGAGCCTGTCCAATTTTGCCGAAACCTATAATTGCATAGTTTGCGGCTTTGTTTTCTGAATTATTCATTTTGAGAATTTTTAAATTACTTTGATAAATAGGTCATGCCGCCATCCACCAAAAGTTCGGCACCCAGCATGAACGAGGAATCATCAGAGGCCAAGAAAACCGCTGTTTTACCTATGTCAGCTGGTTGCCCGATCCTGCCTATCGGCATTTGATCAGCAAAATGCTTTTTGACCGCTTCCATTTGTTCTGTTGGTACAAACTTGTCAAATGCCGGTGTATCAGTTGTGCCCGGTGTAATGACATTCGCCCTGATCTTCCTCCCTAAAAGGTCGTTGGAGAATGCTTTTGCCAGATAGATCACCGCCGCTTTTGCTGCGCCGTACAGCCCAAAAGATGGGTATGCCCGGTGGGCTGCATTGGAACCGATCAGAATAATAGAACCACCGTCATTCATATGAGGCAGTGCTTTCTGAATGGTGAAATAAACGCTTTTCAGGTTCAGATCCATCGCCTTGTCATAGTCGGCTTCGTTGGTGTCTGCCACTGTTCCTGTAGTTCCGGCACCTGCATTGGCAACGATCACATCAATTTGACCATACTTTTCACTTATTGCTGCAAACACGCTTTCCAGGTCAGTCAAATTGGTTACATCAGCATTGATGGCCATAAAATCTGAACCTAATAGTACCCCAGCGCTATCTAAAGTTTGCTGATTTCTTCCGATGATAACTCCCTTTGCACCTTCATTCTTGAATTCCCGGGCAATGCCCAATCCAATGCCGCTATTACCACCTGTGATCACTACTATTTTATTCTTTAATCTGTTCATTTTTAATTAAATATTAAGTTTGTTTCGCAAAGTTACTATCATTAGTTTATATTTGTAACCAATAGGGTTTATTCTGGTTACTGCCAGGTAACTACAAATTTTTAAGATATGAGAGACGAGAGATTTTGCGCTTCAAATTGCCCCTTTACGAGAGCTATCGGCACCATTGGTAATAAATGGAAACCGATCATCATTAATGTTATCGGCACCCGTACTGTTCGTTTTGGTCAGTTGGATTCTATAATACCGCTTATTTCCAGAAAGGTACTGACCGAACAACTCAAAGAACTGGAAGAAGATGGATTATTGGAAAGATTGGCTTATAAAGAAATACCACCCAGGGTAGAATATAAGCTGTCTGAAAAGGGCTTAGCTTTTTTGCCAATACTAGAGAGTATCAAAGAGTGGAATTGTAAGTATGAAGTAGCTTTAATACCCAAGGAGACGGATAGGATAACTTATGCAAATAGGTAAATCCAAAATTGACAGTTGACGAGACTGAAAATTCCATTCATTTAGTCGATAGGGTAATCCTGAAATCAGGGTAATGATGTATTAGCCAATTTAGCTTTAGGGGAAACCTGTAACAAGAATTGCCATTGAGGCCGATTTATAGTTAAACATACGGATTTTCTAATTTTTATTACTGCATTACGGATTGAAGCGGTTACCGGGCTGTGATTAAGGCGTGCAGGCGTATAAGAGAAAAGCCGGACGCCAAAGGCGGAATGCCCATGTATTTCTATTATCGCGAATTAGTACGTGGATGATTTTTCTTGCGCCTGTTTCGTCCCAGGATGGCTTCATCATCAATGTCGTCGCTTATCGCAATATCCGGTACCGGAGGGTAATTCTCAGAAACATCAACAGAATGGTCATTTTCGGGATGGTAATCAAAATGGAGATTCTGTTGAACTTGACCACTATGTTCCGGGGAAAGCTGACCACCGATTCCGGGCGAAACTGACCACCTGATTCCGGGGCAAACTGACCACCGCAAACTCGTAGCAAATGCTGTAGAAGAGACCATCTTTTGAGGGCAAATACACCTTCCTAAGAATGGCAAACTTAACAATCAGCATGAGTAAGATCAGAAAGATATTAAAGATGTACAGCCAGCAGCGGCCTTTAATGACCATAGCTGCCCAGGCTGATGCATCAAGAAACACGGTAAAAAAGTATGTAGCAACATTCAAAGCAAGCGGCCTCACCTTTGATGAGGTCAATGCACTGAACGACAAAGAACTGGAAGACCTGTTCGGAAAGTCTAAAGAACACCCACCTAACGCACGTATGCAGTCCATGCTGCGCTGTTTCCCCCACGTCGATAAAGAGCTTAAAAAGACCGGCATGAACCGGCAGATCCTATGGGAGGCCTACTATAAAGAGTTTCCTGACGGATATCAGTACAGTCAATTCTGCTTTTATTATAACCAGTGGAAAGCCAGGGTCAACCCGACTATGCATATGGATCACAAAGCCGGTGATAAGCTTTATGTGGACTTTGCAGGCGAAAAGCTAAGCTATACTGATAAGGATACCGGTGAAGTCATTGCAGTAGAGGTCTTTGTGGCTATCCTCGGAGCCAGTCAGTTAACCTATGTTGAAGCAGTTATGAGCCAGCAGAAGGAAGACTTTATTGCTGCCTGTGAGAACACCCTGCACTTTATTGGTGGCGTTCCTGCCGCCATTGTCCCGGATAACCTGAAGGCAGCCGTAACCAAAAGTAGCCGCTATGAGCCCACTTTGAACGAAACGTTCGAGGACTTTGCAGATCATTACGGCACTACCATACTACCAGCGCGGGCGTACCGCCCGCGTGATAAAGCACTGGTAGAAGGTGCCGTTAAGATCATTTATACCAAGATCTACGCGCCTATCAACCGGGTTACCTATCATTCTTTAAAAGAGTTGAATAAAGGTATCTGGGAAGCATTGGAAACCCATAACAGCCAATTACTTAAAGGTCGCAACTACAGCCGCCGGCTACAGTTCGAAGAGATCGAGCGGCATACCCTGATGCCGTTACCTGTCCTGCCTTACCAGTTCAAAAAGCACTTCTACGCTAAGGTTATCAAGAACGGCCATGTCAACCTCGGCCCGGATAAACACTATTACAGTGTGCCTTATCGCTTCATCGGCAAGCGCGTTAAGCTTTTGTATTCCAGCACCATCGTAGAGATCTACTCCAACTATGAGCGCATTGCTTTGCACAAACGGGCAAAGAACCCCTATGGCTATACGACCGACAAAGACCACATGGCTACTACGCACCGCTTTGTAACCGACTGGACACCTGATAAGTTCTTAGAATGGGCTGCTTCCATCCATGAGGATGTCAGACTGTATATCCTCAAGATACTTGACCGCAAACAGCACCCGGAACAGGCTTACAAGTCCTGTCTGGGCGTACTTGGCTTTGCGAAGAAAGCAGGTAACGAGCGGTTAATAATGGCCTGCCAGCGTGCACTAAGCTATGGTATTTACAACTATAAAACCATACAGACCATCCTGGAGAATAAGATGGACGGCTATGAGGAAAGCCTGTTTGCCGATGAGCTGCCGATGCCTAACCACGATAATATCAGGGGAAAAGACTATTACAAATAACCATTAAACAACAAATAACATGAACACAAGTACATTAGAAAAGATGAGGAAGATGAAGTTCTTCGGTATGTTCCATGCTTTCAAAAGCAGCATGGAAACAGGTAAAACTAACGATCATACAGCGGATGAACTACTCGCCCTGTTGGTAGATGCAGAATGGGACGACCGGCAAAACAGGCGTATAGAAAGGACAATACAATATGCCAAGTTCCGCTATAAAGCCTCTGTGGAGGACGTTCATTACCATGCAGAACGAAGTATCGACCGCAACCAGATCATGCGCCTGGCAGACTGTACATTCATTGACCGCAATGAAAACGTACTGGTTACCGGTAGTACCGGCATTGGTAAAAGTTATGTGGCTTCTGCTATCGGCTATCAGGCCTGTATGCTCGGCTACAGGGTATTCTATGCCAGTACCCCCAAACTATTCGCTAAACTGAAGATGGCGAAGGCAGACGGCTCTTATATCAAAGAACTGGCTAAACTCGAAAGGACACAGCTGCTTATACTGGATGACTTCGGTATCCAGCCTTTTGATGCACAAAGCAGAGCTGCGCTAATGGAGCTGATCGAGGACAGGCATGGCAAAACCTCGCTGATCATTACCTCACAGTTACCGGTAAGCAAATGGTTTGAAGTGATCGGTGAAAAAACGGTTGCGGATGCGATCCTGGACCGGATCGTTCATGATGCGCACCGCATCGAACTGAAGGGGGAATCTATGAGAAGAAAACGTAGTGTTGAACCGCCAACTAACTACTAATGGAAATACCTTTTTAAATAACTATTTTTGTACACGCTTTTATAGCATTTGCTGCAACTCAAAAGTCAGCTAACCCAGTGGTCAATTTGGCCCGGAACAGGGTGGTCAACATCTCCATAATATACAGAGAAAAGTAGCCCTGTTGATCCGATTATAAAATTCTCGTGCAGTGTTTTTCGGCTTATTATTAGCAGTGTCCAAAGTATACTGCTGACCAAATGAATTTTTGATTATAAATGATAAACCAAAAATTAGAATAATTGCAAATCTTTTTGTCACTGACATAACTATATTGATTAAATAAGAATTCTTAAGACACCAATCCCGATAAACGAAGCAATTGACCAAAAAGTAACAACCAGGAGTACTGTAAAACGTCTTCGTTTAAAGTCTTCTTGCTTCAAAAATTCAAATTGTTTAATCTTTATCTCATAAATCTTCCGTCTTCTAAATAATATATAAGGAAGAATGAGCCCTGGAAGAAAACAAAATGTAAATAAAACTAATCCCGGAACTTTATGTCCAAGTAACAAGTATACATTAAAGGGTAAGAATAAATTAAGCGCTATTGTTATACTAATAAAATTCGTGGCGTTGCTTTGAGGATTTCGTTTTTCTCCCCAATTGTATGCTGTCCAATAAGCAGAAAAAAACAAATACCATAATCCATAATTCAATTTCTTCATGACATAAAACAGTTTAATCGTCAGATGTCGCCATATCATAAATAAACATTCCTCCAAAATAAATTAATGCTGGAATCTGCGCTCCGGGAATAAATGCACCCGCATATCTGACTATTATATCGGCGGTTCCTCTGATTAAAGTGCGTGCCGAGGGTGTCTTAACGTAATTGTATACGCTTTGGGCTGCACCAATATAAAATAATTTCTTCCCAATACCTTCAGTAGCTTCAGCAACAAATTTATTGTTGGAGATTTCACGAGCTGTACTTTTAGCATATTTGCCAGTTATTTTTGACCAGTAAGCTCCGTCCTTTTCCAAGCTGTTAATATTTCTAACCGCATTTTCATTTAATAAAGAGAACGTTGTTGATGTTAAGAAAAGCGCAGGTGAGAGATCAAGAAAAGATTGTTTTATTGTACCCTGATGAATGTCAGAAGATCTCCAATTAGTATACCACACATTATTACTGCCTTGTGAATTAATAGAGTCATAATTGCTTAGGTTATCCCCGTTGATGTGTCCATCTGCATACACATACACTGAAAAGCCATTGTCACCCTTCTGACCTCCTATTAAGTACGCGCCAAGCCATTTGCATAATTATAGTAAGCAGTCCGAAGATTGCCTGCCATTGTATTACCCCATCCATTAGCTATGCTGATGGCAATGGCAGCGTTGGCAAACGCCTCGCCGTCACTTTCACCGTAAATTCCACTGGGACCTCCGTCACTTACCATGCCTTCCCCTCCATCATCGCCCCCACCGCTTGCTGCACCACCGTAGTCACCACTGGAAGGACTATCGTCATCGCCGATACTAATTACCGTATAATTGGCATCTATTCCATTATAATATAGATTTTTTACGAATTTCCAGTCTTCCTGTGAGATATTGCCCATCGGATCATTATATGTTACCGGGTCATTCCCGACATAGTGATAAGGACTCAGGCTCGCCGAGCTTTCAGACATGGGGTCCACCCCGATTATCCCAGTTTATTGGCAATAAGCGATGTACTAGCTGATTTGGGCATTCAAAAGGTCGGTTGTATTTTCTGCCGTTGCCATAATGTTTTCATTTTTGATAGACCAGGACCGATCCCAATATTTTCGGGAAAAGTTGGAAAACTCACCTGATTATTTCTCTGAGAATTATTTGAAAAAGTCGCCCAAACAGCCTCAATTTTCCCGATAAATTTTGATCTGCTTCACTATAAAAATTTAAACGATTGTGTATCAGTGAGTCTGATATATGTAGCATGTTTGTTACCAAATAAGCAAACCCTCAATTTGCTCCTGTGCGTACAATATTTTATTTAACTACTCTCGTTCTTTAACTAAACTATTACGCAATTAAATTTCTGTTATTAAAATAATTGAGCCTTCAGTCTAACCGGGCCAATATTTACAGATAAGCTCTGATCGATATTTATTAACCAAAGGTAAATATCTATTGCATTATCCACCAGGTTTTAAGCGGAATTTATGTTGATGATAGTTTGGTTTTAGTAAGGGGTAGCCTTCGGACTATTGACTTTTATGCCGACAGGCTGAAGAATAAAAAAATATACTGCTATTACCTAAAACAACCTTATGAAAAGACCGCTACTTTATTTCCTGTGCTGTGTTCTATGGCTATTAGCTACCAGGCCGCCTATGGCGCAATCCGCTAATCAAAATCCTCATCCTTTAACGTCAGCCGTTATTGCTGACAGTAAACGTCCAGATATTGATGAAGTATCCATTACGGGTACAGACCAGGCCCTTGCCGATGATAGCCTTACCTATCAGGCTGTTACCCCGGGCATAACCCCATCGCCTGTAATACTATTCCATGCCAATTCTGCTATCCATTATAGCCGTATCCTAACTAAATCCATGTTGTGTATTTAATATCAAAATCTATGAAAAGAAATTCTACAAAAATCTGGTTATTGATGGTATTGACGCTCATGCTGCGAGCGATGGCGCCGGCTACTGCCCAAACCCTGACGGCTAAAGTACTGGGTACCAATCTGGGGGTAAGCGCCGCATGTAAAGACGCAGCCGGTAACGTTTACGTTGTCGAGACAGTAGCGACCGCTCAAAACCAAACGCAACAAAACGCACAAGTTGTAAAGTTCGCTGCGGGCACTAGTACCCCCACGATTTTAACCGGCACTACTTTTCAATATTCCGAATACGAAAGTGTCCTCAACTATGCATTTGGTATAGGGGTTGACGGCAGTGGCAACATATTCGTTACCACTTACGACGACTACTTCCCCAGTGATGGCAGAGATGTGACCACTTACGGTAACATTTTAAAATTTACCCCCACAGGCGGCAATGCTTATACAAAATCGACCTGGGTAACAGGTCAATACCCTTCAGGGAACACAATAGGCGCTTTTGGAGCACTTGCGATAGATTCGCACGATAATATATTTGTAGATGGCTATAACGATCTAGATGGTGAATATGAAATAATAGAATACCCGTCAGGAAGTACTACCCCTACGGTTATTTATACTCATATAGGTGATGCCCAGCTTTCTTCTTCAGATAACTACAGCCCGTTTACCGCATTGGCGATAGACCCATCCGATAACCTTTATGCAGGCACCAGTTTTAGTACCAGTGGCGGAGCAGACGGCGGTAAACTATATAAACTTACAAAGGCATCAAATTATGCTACCGTAACTCAGTTTGGAACTAATTTATATTGTACGGCACTTGCCTGTGATGCCAGCGGTGCGTTATATGGTGCAATAGGTGTCCAGTCACCCAGTGCACCATATACGGTAACCTCGCCCAAAATAGTTAAATTTTCAAGTGATCTTTCTTCAACCACACCGCTTTATACTGGTGTTAGTTTTAATCCATATGAGCCATGGGGCCTTGCTGTACCCAATGCTACGACTATTTTTGCAGGCACAGGCGGCGGCACAGGCGGCGGCGATTTGGGCGACCTTGTACAGTTATTCGGGACACCAGCCACCCCTGCCTCAAATGTAACTTTTAGCAGCACCACAACAACAACTACTACAGTTAGCTGGACAAACGGTAGCGGCAGTTCGCGCGCGGTGTTTATCAAAAATGCTAACACCGGTCAGCCTGTACCGGTAAATGCTACTACTTATACCGCCAGTACCACATTCGCGTCAGGCACGCAAATAGGGGCAACAGGCTGGTACTGTATTTATAATGGTACGGGCACTTCGGTAAATGTTACCGGCCTTACTCAAAACCAGAACTACCAGGTTATGGTTGTTGAATATAATGGCGCTGCGGGCTCAGAAAATTACCTGCAAACCAACGGAACTAATAATCCTAATACTTTTATAACAGTAGTCCCGGCCCCTACTATAACTTCAATTACTTCAAGCACAACAGATGGCCCATATAAAGCAGGGACTATCATACCGGTAACGATTACCTTTTCAGCTGCTGTAACCGTAACGGGAACTCCGCAGCTTACCCTGGAAACAGGAACAACAGACCGGGTAGTAAACTACACCGGCGGCTCGGGCACCACCACGCTTACATTTAACTATACTGTCCAGGCGGGAGATACAAGCCCGGACCTTGATTATACCGGCACAACCGCGCTCGCCCTAAATAGCGGTACAATTAACGCGACATCGGGAGGCACGGCAGCTACACTTACTTTACCTGCACCGGGCACCGCAGGATCACTGGGTGCAAATAAAAACCTTGTTATTGACACCCAGGTACCCACAGTGTCTTCAATACCTATTACAGACCCCTCCCCTTCAGGCAGCACCGTACTTCATTATACCGTCAATTTTTCTGAAGATGTGACAGGTGTGGATATATCGGATTTTAATTTTTCAACCAATGGCACTACCGGAACGCTGACCAGTATTGTACCTGTTAATGCCCATACCTATACCGCTACTATAAGTGTGGGAGGTACTGGCCCTATAAGGTTAAACGTGAACGCTTCAGGTACCGGCATTTCAGATCTTGCCGGGAATCCCCTGTCTGTACCCCAACCCACTGGTTATACATCTGGTGGAATCTACACTCTTGACCAAACAGTACCTACTTTAACGGCAAGATCAATTATCTCTGATAATGCGGTAAACACACTCGCCAAAACAGGTAATATTGTAACCTTGACTTTCACCTCCAGTGAAGCAATCAGTTTGCCGGTAGTCACTATTGCTACGCATACGGTCACTGCTACCAATATAAGCGGCAATAACTGGGCTGCCACTTACACATTGGCAGGTACTGACGCGGAAGGCATAGTTCCTTTCAGCATCAACTTTACAGACGTTTACGGAAATGCCGGTACAGCTGTAACCACAACGAGTAATGGTACCAGCGTGACATTTGACAGGACAGCCCCTACCCTGACCATTACAAGTAACGTCAGCACATTAAAGGCGGGAGAATCCGCAACGATCACTTTCACCTTTAGTGAAGACTCCGCAAGCTCATTTACCTGGGACGGTACAACAGGAGATGTGGTGGTTTCCGGAGGGATTATGGGTGCGATCTCGGGTTCGGGAACAACCAGGACAGCAACTTTTACACCAACAGCAGGAACTAATAACGGAACAGCCAGTATTATTGTCGCAGCCGCTGCTTATACTGATGCCGCTGGAAATCCCGGCAGTGCCGGAACTTCTCCTGCACTATCTTTTGATACGGGACTTCCAAATCCTCCTTCAACTCCTGATCTTGCAAGTGCCAGCGATGATGGCACATCGAACATAGATAACATTACCACTATAACTACGCCTGTTTTCACCGGGACCGCCGAATTGGGCGCTACAGTTACTTTATATGATACCAATGGCACCACTGTTTTAGGAACGGTTGTTGCCACAGATGGTACCTGGTCAATCACCAGTTCTGCATTAAGCAAGACCACACATACGATTACAGCCACAGCCACTGATGCTGCAGGGAATGTTAGCGCCGCTTCGTCCGGATTATTGATAACCGTTTACCCACCTATTACAGTATCCCCGGCAACATTACCCAATGCTATCTCAACGCTGGTTTATAACCGGACGCTAAGCGCAACAGGCGGTACAGCGCCGTATACTTTCGCGGTAACATCGGGCGCCTTACCTGCAGGCGTAACGCTGACAGGAAACACCTTAAGCGGTATACCTACCCAGTTAGGATCATTTACTTTTACCATAACCGCTACCGATGCCGCGTCAGCTACCGGGTCGCAGACTTATACGATTACCGTTAACCCGCCAACTCTTACTATATCACCGCTCACCATTGTAGCAACAGTGGGTACATTTTCCAGCCAAACATTAACCACATCAGCATCACCTATTGTTAATACACCTACATACACGTATGTTGTAACCGCAGGAGCTTTGCCTCCGGGCATGACACTGTCATCAGGTGGCTTCTTTGGCGGCACCCCCACCGCCGATGGCACCTTTAACTTTACCATTACTTCTACCGATAACAATACAGGTGCGGGCCCCTATAGCACATCGCAGGCCTTTACGTTGACGGTTAGCCCACCAACTATACTCATTCAACCACTTCCATTACCGGGCGCCAGTTCAGTAGTGGCTTATAACCAAACACTTACTTCGTTTAATGGTACAGCTCCGTATAGTTATACCATAACGGCCGGCGCTTTACCGCCCGGCTTAACACTTTCATCAGGCGGTACCATTACCGGTACCGCTACCGCTTTAGGGCCGTTTACCTTTACGATAACCAGTACCGATAGCTCGACGGGTACCGGGCCGTTTACCAAAGCACAACCGTTCTCCATTACCGTTAGTGGTCCAATTCCAGTTATGGTAGCAACACCGCTGCCCCCGCTTAAAGTAGGTGTACCTTATAGTTTTACCTTCACCGCAACCGGTACTAATACCACGGCTCCTTATACTTTTGCTCAAACGGGCGGCGGTGCTATACCACCAGGTTTAACCTTGGCGGCAGATGGTACGCTAAGCGGCAAGGAAGCGCGAGGGCTTCACGCTGCACGAGCCGCG
>JBEHXM010000115.1:0-16362 GCA_048498695.1 Bacteroidota bacterium | reverse complement strand
TTTTGAACAACTTCGCTAAAACCGAGGTTCTTCCAATAGGCTAAACCAAAATCAATGATATTGCCTCCTTTGCCTAAACCGTGGTCGAACCATACACCCAGTTCATCATTGACACTAAAAGAAGGGTCGTTGTCATCGTCCCGGAGCATGCTAATGTACATTTTTTCGCGACCGCGTTTGGGAACCGGCTGATAACCCAAACGGCTCAGCAAGTCAACCAGGGACCCTTGCTCTTTAAGTTCCCTGGCCGTTAATAGTTCAGACATAAATAGTGGATTTTGAGTTAATAAATAACCGATAGCAGAATAGAAAACGATCCATTCAGCTTCCGGCAAGAATAATCGTGTCAATCGTGTGACTTATTTGCCCATGGTATTAGGCTTTCTGGTACCGGCAGCGGGTAACGAACCCGTTAATTCATTTCTGCCGGTATATAATTTCGGAACTACCCGCGTCGGATCCTACGATCCGGGCTCTCGCCTGCCCATGCGTTTTCGGTTCATGATATAATCTCCCCTTCGCATGATTTCCGGTGATTAGCCGGATAATGTTTCGTTCCCGTATGTCAAAGACCTTTCAGAAGGGCGAAGCATAGGATGTCTGGCCCGACTGAGGTCAAAATTCACAAGAAGGGAGAGGGGTATTACAGGAGCTTTTCGGTACTACCGGAAAATAAATTTCAAAAATGCCGGGCAGCATTTGCTATGCTTAGAACAGCGATGTTTGCTAATTTAACCACAACAACGTTTACTAAGATTATCACAGCAAAATTTACTAAATTTATAACGACAATATTTACTAACTTTAACACAGCAAAGTTTACTAAGCTGAGTACGGTTTAGTTAAATCATTCAAACAGTTAAATAAACGATATGGCAACACCACAAGAAAGATTTGTTGAAGCATTAAAAGTGCTTAAAGCGCTCCAGGATGAAGGCGTTGTAGCGATACATACCGATAATATTCCCAGCAGGGCATATCGCGAGATATTGGTAAAGAATGGTTTTTTGAAGGAAGTAACAAAGGGGTGGTATATCAGCGCCGACCCGGGTGCGCAGCCTGGCGACACCACTCCATGGTACAGTTCTTATTGGGAATTTTGTGCGGAGTTTCTTGAGAACAAATATGGTGAAACATGGTGCCTGTCGGCAGACCAGTCACTCAGGATCCATGCCGGTAACTGGTCCGTACCAGCACAATTATTTGTCCGTTCACCGAATGGAAATAACAAACCTACTCCACTGCCTCATCATATGTCTTTATTTAATATGAAGGCAGAGATACCCGGGAATGAGCAAATGCTTGTTGAAAAAGGAATACGGATGTACAATCTTCAGGCATCATTGATCTACAGCTCGGCAGGTGTCTACAGTGGAAACGGCATTGATGCAAGGACTGCTTTATCCCTTATCCGGGACGCTTCCGAGTTATTACCTGTTTTGCTGGATAAGGGTCATACTACCATTGGCGGAAGGTTAGCCGGGGCCTTCAGAAACATTCAAAGGGACAGAATAGCTGACCAGATCATGGAAACCATGAAACAGGCCGGGTATGACATCCGGGAAGAAGATCCCTTTGAGAGTAAACTCCCGATTGATCTCTCGCCCCGTGAACGGTCCCCTTTTGCAAACCGGATCAAACTAATGTGGCAGCAAATGCGTGAAATAGTAATTAAAGACTTTGCGCCTGCACCAGGTATTCCAAAGGACCATGAGGCTTATCTCAAAGATGTCGATGCCATATATGTAACCGATGCCTATCACTCCTTATCTATTGAACGTTATAAGGTAACGCCGGAGCTGATCGAGCGCGTAAGCAGCGGGGCCTGGAATGCTAAAGAAAACGAAGACGATAAAAAACAAAAAGATGCAATGGCGGCCAGGGGCTATTATCAATCGTTTCAAATCGTGAAAGAAACCATAGTTAAAATTCTTGGTGGCGCCAATCCAGGTGCGCAAGTCGACAAAGATCATCAACGGTGGTACAGGGAACTTTTTGATCCAAGTGTTGCAACAGGCATCTTAAAAGCCGCCGATTTAGCCGGATACCGTAGCCACCAGGTATTTATCAGCAATTCCAAACACGTGCCCCTTAGCGTCGACGCGATGCGGGATGCGATGCCGATATTATTTGAATTGCTTGAAAATGAACCGGAAGCATCGGTAAGGGCTGTCCTCGGACATTTCATTTTCGTTTTCATCCATCCATATATGGACGGAAATGGAAGAATGGGCAGATTTTTAATGAACGTTATGTTAGCATCAGGCGGCTATCCGTGGACCGTAATACCAGTTGAAAAAAGGCAGGAATATATGAAGACATTGGAACAGGCCAGCATTGACCAGGACATCAGCGCGTTCTCAAAGTTCGTAGCCTATTTGGTAAATGAAGGACTCAAGGGAAAACCTATCGCCGTGCTGCCCGAACAAAAACTATAACACAATCACTAACTTCATAAAATAGACGGTTCGAGCCCAGGGGGGCGCACTATTATTTTTAGCCCCAATCGGACTAAACTCAACTATATTGTAGTTGGTTAAGAATCGCAGAGACAGATAGGCTCAATTTATTTCTAATGCGTTAAATTGATTTCTAAGATTTCTTTGATCCGATTGGAAATGGTCAACCTATCGCATTCAATAATATTGATATATTTCCTTAAAACAGTTTTCGCGATTTCAAGAGCTTCTGTGATCTCATCCATATCTGCATCTGTAGCAAATCGCTCCTCTATAGTTGCTTGTGCTGTTTTAAAAGTCTGGCTAAATGTATTAGCGTCATCAACACCTGAAACGCCATAGAAAATATCCGCAGTAGTGATTGTTACGTTGTTTTCGCCGATTTTAGTTAGAAGCACTTGAAGATTGGTATCAGTGTGCTGTAGTATATTTCGGGCTTCCTGGGTATTATAATTTAATAATGTTTCGTAATTATCTAACAATGTATTTAATCGTAATAGTGCGTAAGCACTGAAGCGATAAAAGTCTTCTCCAACCGAAATGATTTTATCGCGTTTGAACTGATACTTTTCGTTTTTCAATTTGCGCGCTTCCAAACTGTAGCTGGCCAAAAATGTGATTGCTCCGCCAATAATGACAGATAATAATGTTACTAGTGATTGCATCAATAAAAATACGAAAAGCAGTATACATGAGCTGGATTTAATTATTTCAGTTTCATAAACCTGTCATAAACACCAAGACCTGTACCGGTAATTCCATCTTGAGAATAGGTTATTTGATCGGAATATTTTTCCAGTAAAGAAGACTTTGGCCTAGCAATATCAATAACAAGCACATTTTTTCCTTTTAATAGAAAATGGTTTTCTAAATAATTATTTATTCCTTCATCCTGGAACCCATATCCTATTATAATTAATCTTTCAGAAAGGCTTAAATTATTGGCGAATCGTGCCAGCAGGCCCGCATAAAAACCCTGTTTATAATTTTTGATTTTTGTGGTTTTTCCCGTCAGGAATGACGGATAGTTCATGGCAAATGGATTTTCGTACTCATATTTTTTTGTTTTCTCATCAAACTTTTCTTTATAAAAATCGCTAACACCATATTCTCTTTTTATAACAACTACTTCCGAAGAATTGGCGATGTAAAGCGGATAGGTATCAATGCTGCCGTGAAGTTTATAAAAATGCAAATGGTTATCGTATTCCCCTGTATAATAAGCAAGTCTCACTTTATAGTTCTTAATTAAAGGCTCGTCATTCCTTATTTGATAGGTATGGCTTACAGAGCCAAAATAAGGTGAACCTTTTTCAGAAAATCCATCTGTAAAAAAATCCCATAAGCCTGAAATGTTTTTTCCAAAGTAATCAAACAGCATGTCATGATTAAGGCTGTGAACATAAACGACATGATCTTTTAAGACGCTTTGCAGAAAGCGCATAAAAGATTCATAATTGTGATACAGTCCCAGGAAACTAACATTCTGATAATAACGACTTCTGAATAATTCACCGGCTACCAATTGATTAAATATATTTAAGAAACGATTGAGCAACTGATAACTTTCTTCAAACTTCCTTTCACCCCACCTTGCAGCCTTTTTAAATCGAATCACGAAATCATCTATTTCATCTTTATGTGCCTTTTCATTCAGGTTGTCCATAAAATAATCAAAGAATACTTCGTAATCAAAGTTCTCAGGCTTTCCAGAAAGCACTTGGTGGTTATAGAAGGCCACAAACTCTTGCGCAAAGAGACGATCAGGGTATGTTATTTTAGCATTGGGGTCTCTGTATTCATCACCTTCTTTGTAAAACCCCGCGGTTTGGTCCTGGTAAAGAAAAAAGTCGGCTTCTTTTAGATTAGCCAACCGCTTATTGATATGACTTACAGTTGGTAATCCGTCTGGCACCGAGAAGCCCGAGCCGATCAATATTGAAAGATGCAGGTTTCTTTCTGTCTGGGCCGCCCTTCCTGGTAAATTACTCATAATTAAATAATTGATTAAATCAAAAGTACACTTTCGTATATTCGTAAACTAACCCTTTATCTTTCAGCAATGCACCTCTCCCAGATCAAAATTGAAAATTTCCGGATTTTTAAAGAATGTACCGTTGGCTTTTTACCGGGGCTCAACCTTATCGTCGGTGAAAATGATTCAGGGAAATCGGCCCTGGTAGACGGTATTAAATTGGTTCTTGGCACATTAAGCAATGATTGGATAAGAATTGATGATTCGGATTTTTACAACGATGTGGACGCTTTTGTCATATCATGCACGTTAAAAAGCATTAGCCAGGAAGAAGCGGCCTTTTTCCTTGAATGGTTAAGTTTTGACGATCAAAATGAATTCTACCTCAAAATTACACTGCGGGCAAGGAAATCATCGACAGGAAAACCTTTTTATACTATTCATGCAGGGGCAGATGAAGACAGTGGTGTTCTGCAAGGTGAAGCTAAAGAAAAACTCCGCGTAACCTATCTTAAACCGCTAAGGGATGCAGAATTTGAACTTACGCCTAAACGAAATTCCCGTTTTTCCCAAATCCTTGATAGTTTCCACACTTTCCAGGACAAGCATAACCACCCTCTGGTAGGTATCATGAAAGATGCCAATGAACAGGTAAAAAACTATTTCAAATCTGCCGGTGAGGGAGCCATTGTTCAGGATATGATTAATGATGATTATTTGGCAAATTTTTCTCTTACCCATAACCCCTTGTCTTCCCGTATCGATATTTCCGGCAACAGGCTGAAAAGTATATTGGAGAAACTTGAACTAAGAATTCTAAACAAGGAACTGAATGAAAATCTGGGCCTGGGATCAAACAACCTATTATTTATTGCAGCAGAAATGCTGTTGTTAAAAAAGGAAAATAATTATATCGGGTTAAAATTGGCACTTGTCGAGGAAATAGAGGCTCATTTACACCCGCAATCGCAACTTAATCTTATTGATTTCCTTGAACAACAATCAGAAACGCTCGGTTTTCAAAGTATCCTGACCACCCACAGCAATAATTTGGCTTCAAAGGTGGCAATTAATAAAATAATTCTTTGTAAGGGTGGCTGTGCATACTCACTTGGTACCGATTACACGAAATTGGCGGTTGGAGATTATGAATTTCTTAGAAGATTTTTAGATGCGACGAAGGCCAATCTCTTCTTTGCAAATGGGGTAATCATGGTTGAGGGAGATGCCGAAAACTTGTTTCTACCTACGCTGGCGGAACTAATTTGTCGTCCTTTATACAAATTCGGCGTCTCTATTGTCAATGTATCAAGTACGGCGCTATTGCGATATTCCCGCATTTTTCAACGAGCGGATGACAGTCTAATGGGCATTCCGGTAGCCTGTATAGCTGACAGGGATGTTCCTCCAAAAGAAGCAGGTGAATATTCATATACATTGCTAACCGGTAAGAATAGCGGTCAATCTCGCTTTCTGATAGATAGAAAAACTGAAGATGAATATGAATGGGAAGATCTCGCAGCTAAAGAAAATCAATTATTTGATAAGTATTCGGGAGGTGATGTGAAAGTATTTTATACAGGCACCTGGACACTGGAGTATGAAATTGCTAAAAGTTGCCTACGAAAATATTTGCACGCAGCTATAACACACGCCATTGCTTCCAATGACCTGGAATTAACATTAGATGCTCCAACCACATCCGCCATTTTCCAACAAGCGGAAGCAGAGATTTTGGCTTGGGAGGCCGCTGGTGATAATATTGACAAAATTGCCGTTGCCATTTATGCTCCGCTCGTTAGAAAACAAGCTTCGAAGGCTGTTGTTGCCCAAATACTTGCCGAACTGCTTTTAGCCAATAAAACCGATCTGGAGGCAACGACAATCAGGGCCGATCCTTATATTAAGTACCTTGTTGAGGCTGTTGATTACGTTACTTTAAACGCGACCAATGATTGACTTTCTGCCAACAATAAGCTTTTCTGAAGAAGAAATATCTGTCGTTGAAACGCAGTTTTTCGGAACAGGTAATACATTCAACCCCGAGCAGCGCAGCGTTATTAATTGTTTTAGCAAAGAAAATATACAGGCCTGCCCAGGAAGTGGAAAAACCACAACATTGGCTGCCAAACTGCTTTTACTGAAGAACAGATTGCATAAAGGAATAAATGGCGGTATTTGTATTCTAACCCATACGAACGTTGCCGTAGAAATGATCAGGGAAAGATTGGGAGCGGATGGCGCTGCTTTTTACAACAATTACCCCAATTATCTTGGAACCATCCAGTCATTCATTAATAAATATTTGGCAATTCCCGCATACAGAGCTATCTATAAAAAATCACTGGAGGCGATTGACGATGATATTTATTATGCAATTATTAATCGGAGACATTTAGAAGCTGTAAAAGCGGAAATCGTATTAAGCAACCAAAGAATCGAAGATATCGGAATCCCTTCATTTAATATTCACAATTTTGATATTTCGCTAAAAAACACATTAAGTGAACCATTTGGAAGAAAGGAAACCCCTAGCTATCAACAATTGGAAAAACTTAAGTTAGATATTCTTGAAAAAGGGTATTTAAAATACGGTGAAGCTTATTCTTTGGCGTTCAGATACCTGCGGGAACACCCCAAAATAGGAACATTATTTTCAAAGCGATTTCCTTTGGTTTTTCTCGATGAAATGCAGGATACTGAGGATTTTCAATCGACACTGCTTAACAAATTGTTCAACCAGGGTACTATTTTGCAGACCATAGGAGATGCCAATCAGGACATTTACGGGAATTACGAAAATATCGCCTCGCATTGGCCTACTTCCACCGCTTTTTCGATAGCGACAAGTAGTCGTTTCCCTCAAAACATTGCGAATGTCGTACAAAAAACGGCAGTTGTACAACAGATTCTAACCGGAAAACATACCGAAAATACTGTTCCGGTACATATTCTTGTGTATAAGGATGCAACGATCAACAATGTCAAAGATAAGTTCGGTGAAATTATCATCAATTGCGGGTTGCATCAGACCTTCAAGTCCATTTTTAAAGCAGTAGGCGCAAGAAAGGATGCCGGCCATGTTAATATTACAAGTTATTTCCCCGATTTTAATAAAAGAGCAAATAAGATCAGGGAAAACTACGGTACGCTGGAAGACTATTTAAATGCGATGACCTTTCTGAAAACAAGAACCAAAAACATCAAAGGATTTAAAGACCTGCTATCTTCTCTTATCCTTCAGGTGCTAAAGTTAGCTGCGGTCAGGGATATAGTAAGGGATAGATTATTTACAGCAGCATCATTAGAAAGATATCTCGGATTTGCCGATCCGATCTTATACAAGCGATTTCGCTTTTTAATTGCCGGCTGGATAAAAGAATTTCTCGCCGGACAGGATATAAGGCAAACTGTGACGGCGTTTATTAAATCGGAATTACTCCCTCATTTTACCACAGCTCCAAACGCAGCTGTAGATAAATTTTTAACTGGAGCTGCTGTTGACCAAGGAATAATTCCGAATGCAAAGCATAATATTCATGAGGCTTCCCACTCTGGAGAAACAGTTAATATTGTTTTTGATACCATTCACGGAGTGAAAGGTGAAACCCATACGGCAACACTTTTTCTTGAAACGTTTAATCGGGCTTATGACATTGAAAAGGTGTTACCATTAATTTCCGGCACCCAAAATAGGACCAATAGCTATATTAATGCAAATAAAACGAGAATGAAACAAGCCTATGTGGCTATGTCGAGGCCAACAAATTTATTGTGTCTTGCCGTTCATGAAGATCGAATAAATCTGAATACTGATTGGACTGGATTAGGTTTTATAGTGGTACACTGTTCATAGCCGACTTTTAAGTTTATATGTTGTTGCTGGTATGAAAACCACTGAGAGAATATATAACGCTTTTCCTTTAGAGGCCTAAAAGCAAAAAGGTTAAAAAAAATTTGATGACCTAAGTGACCGTGAGTAAACTGTTATTATCGGGCGGGCCAGACGAAAATTAAAATGAGAGTAGCCGAAACAGTGATTGAGCGCTTTCATAGAAATCATGTGCGTGCCAGCAGTTATTGCTGAATTTGAAAGGATCATTGCTCACATATATAACGCCATTCGTCATCTGATACATGGATGAGATCCAATAGCATTTCCATTTCTGGCGTTCTTTGATGCCGGAAACGAACAGAGGCATAGCCGTTGCTTTCCATAAAAACGATCCTGCCATAGTAGAAATCTTCCGATATTTCTACAGGTTTACCTGGAAATCTTGCCCGGGTGAAATATTGCTTTTTAACCTTATCTCCGATTTTGAAAGGTCGGTTTGGATCTTTTTGCAGTGCGTTGTCGGCCCGTGAAGATGTCGTACTTCTGGTTAGGGAGGCCAGTCCCAGCAATAGCTTTTGTAAGGTTCGCATGTTTTTATTCGATCTCCGGTTTCAAGGTTAAGAATAAGGAATTATCCGGGCACAGTCAAATTGGCAAGAGCGCCGCCCCTTACGCTAAATAACTGACAGATTATATTTAAGGATAGTAGCCTGATCGATCTGATCTAGAATGTTTGTTAGATAAACGATCTTATCCAAAATTTCGTCAATAGACATTTGATGTTCAGTTCCATAGGTGTATAAGGCCGGGAAGAATTTTAAAAATTTGTCGTCGACGATCCCGTTACGATGGGCATATAAATGTCGTATCTGTAGAATCATTTCGATCTCGTTCTGTATGGTACTGGTTACGACATTCAGGTCTTTGATCTGCTTGTTTTCCGCTATAAAGCCTTTCACGCTTCCTTTCTGTAGTTTACCGATCTTCTGCTTGGCCCAAAATGTAATGAATTCTTGTATGTCAGCGCAGTTCAGTACATCCTCGACCTTAACCATTTGCTCGGATTTCAGGGTCTCCGGTTTGGCCAGATAAATCTCAAACAGGATGTCCGAAAGGTAAGTTTCAAAATTGTCAACCATTGATGAAAACAGTATTCTGGCCAGTACTTTGCCTTCCTTTACGGTTGTAAATACAGCCGGACTTTCCGGATAAAGAAGTTGCTTCAGACTATCGACCATCTTCAAGATACTTTGATAGTGTTCGATCAGTTTGAACTTGGAGTCGGTCGTCCGGCCTTTTAATGCTTCTAGATCGGCGTTGATAGATGAGATCCTGACGTAACCTGACGGTTGAAATACCTGTGCAGGCGGATTGAGCAGTTGGAGCCTCCCGTCTGTCCGTATATATATCTTATTCTCAACGGACACTTGAACTTCCGATTTGGCCACGCTGATAGCGAACAACTTTTTTCCATCCTGCTGTACGTAGCCATAATCTACCAACGGTTTGGGAGATAATAGGTCGATCGCTTTATGGGTCATGGATGTTGCACGAAAGTCTTCACTTAACCCTGCAATCTTCAGGCCGCCTATCTCGGATACCCCCAAAATGAGCAGGCCGCCGTTGGTATTTGCAAAGGAGCAAATGACCTGTGCGATCGTCTTTGAAGGTGGCAACACTGCTTTGTATTCCAGTGAATCATTTTCCGGCTGAAGAATGACTGAAGAAACCTGAGTTTGTAGATCCATTATTTAATTCATATTAATTGGGATGCGGTTGATGCCTGTGCTTTTTAAAATTCTTCCCAGTGTAAGGATATGCGGGTCGGTAAGTCCATTCTCGACCCATAACTCCACGCTATCAGTGTCCAAAGTATCCTTCTCAGAAGAATAATAAAAGATCACTGCCCCATTATCCGAAGGCCTCGTAACGATGTCGATCGGTACACCTTTTTTCAGGATGCCGCCTAACACCGTTTTCGCTGTTTCTTCCATATCCGTGCAATCATAGTCAGGGTGGGCCTGAAGGAACGCTTTGATGTTAGCTTTAGCTCTTTCGATCAATCGCTGAGCATATGCATAGCTGTTACTGGAGGGGTTCGATGTATGATAAAATCGTGCTTGAACCCAGGGGTCTTTAAATGCCTCTTCAAACTCAGCTTGCGACGTTATGCCAAGACTGGCCATTATTTCCTGCGTAAGGTTTACCTTTTCAGGTGTTTCGTCGGATGAGGGCGGTTCACTACCAATTTCTTTGAGCCTAGACAATTGCTTACGAAGATCGTCTATAGTTGCTATGCCGTGTTCCTGCATAAGTTCGTCGATCTCTACCGCTTTTTTTATATTCAGGGATATGTCATCATCCTCCAAGAAAAGAAAACGTTTTTCATGCAGGTCAGAGAAATGTTTGGCTGCTTTTTCCCGGTTGTCATTCATCCATACATAAAAATCTTTTAAGGTTTCTTTATGTTCCTTTCTTTTATCGACGTCTCTCAACATGGGTTTCAGACAAGCCGTTATTTTTTCGGCGATGTCGGTAATGTTATAGGTCCGGTTTTCCGGTAACACCAGATAGATCGCTGTATCAAGTAATTCCTCGCGGAAGTCATAACCCAGGTCAGCCGCGATGTCTTTTAGTATGTCGTCGATATCGCCTGCATCTAGAAACAAGTCGTCTTTGGTACAAAATGTTCCATTTTGATTTGGAAGGATCGGATTCTTTTCCCGGTTTATGTTGTTATCAAACCCGTTGTCAACCAAAAAGCTAACCAGACTATTTAACCAATTGAGCGCTTCTTTCTTATTGTCGAAGTCAAGGCTTTGCTGCAGGTTTTCAATTGTCTTTTCCTCAGAAACCTTGGATACGATGTAAAATAATGATTTTTTGTCCGATTCTTCCCAGATTTTCTCGTCATAATTTTCCAGTGACCTATTTTGTTGAAAATCATCGGGGTATACCCGCTTGGAGAAGTCAAATATCGACTGCCTGCGTTCCGGAATATTCTTTTTGGGTAATAAAGAGACTAAGTAATCACATGCCGTAGCAACATTATTATTTGTACTGTCTTTGATGGCCGTATTGATCTCTGTTATGATAGAGTCCTGCTTCTTTGGAGAATAACGAACGCCCTCACCAGTCGACGCTTTTTGATGAACCAAATATGATCTCGGATTTACTGAGATCAGCGCGCAAGCATTTTTTAATTCCTCATCAATGCCCTTGTCCACAAAGAGTTCGGACTTGTTTTTAAACTCACCGAGCTGGTTGGGTATCACAGCGAATTTATCCGTCAAAATTTCCTTGATATGTATCGCCTCTATATTCAGTAACTTATAATAACTATTCAAAAAACTAATGGCTGCCGCATCCTTATCTTTAAGTAAACCCGCGAGCTTTTCGAGGTTTTCCGCCGTTTGGATGTCTTCGGATAAACTTGAAATGGTGAGCTGATAACAATCTGCCCAAATAACCTCGCTCCATTTATCGATATGATCTTCGATCGGTACTGATGTGGGATAAAGTTTTTTTGCAAGCGACCAGACCAGTTTCCTGATAGAACTGGTGCTTGCACTTGGAAAGAACACCTGCGATTCATTAAAGTCATTCCAGATCGCTATCCTCCCACCCGTGAATATATCAACCATCGGTGTATGGAGCAGGGTTGTCCTGATCGGCCCGACGACGTTGGTGTTGAACCAGCTTTGATCTATCCAGACACGCTTTGCCGGGGATTTGATCCTGGCTAAATGGTACAGATCATTCCAATCGTTATTTTCACCAGCATAAGATAAAAAGGCATTATACAAATCAACGGCTTTCTTCATCAGGGAGCAGTTAAGCAGCGCAAACTCATTATCTTCATCATCGATCAGACTTACACCATCCCTCGGCTCAGTAGGTTCGAAAAGCGTGCTGTTGACGACGAAAGGTAAATGGAGGTCTTCGGTACCGATCATTGGAAAATCGAGGTGTATCCTGGGTATTTCTTCACTAAGTGCTTGAATAAAATAGTCGAGGCCATCGTAAGAGACCGGGACGATGATTTGTACGTTTTGCTCCTGAAGTGCTAGGAAATACTGTTTTGACCTTTTATGGTCGATCAACAGATTGTAAATGACGGCTTTATTTTGGCCGACCGTTAGCATTTCATATTGTTCTATTTGATAAACCGTTTCGCCAGACAACTCTTCGTCTATTGTTAGGGAATTGATGGCGGGAACGTTAATGAGGGTATAAGCGATACCGTTTTGAACTTCTTCCAGCGCTACGTAAGCGAGATGCCTCGTTTGGTCTGTAAGCGGGTAAATAAACGATGTTTTTAAATCAGCATCGGTCTGGTCAATCCCGTCGGAATCGAGGATAGCCTCCTCTGCCTGGTCGAAAGCCTGGTTCATGCCTTCGACTATTTTAGCTTCGGTCTTACCAGTTCTATCCAGCCAGAAACTGCAAGGATGGAACAGTTCGGTTTCTTCGTGTTGAAAGGTACTGACTATCTTAACTTTCTCTGATAGTAAATGAGTGGTCATAAACCCGGTCCCGAAGCGGCCCGTTGTTTTGTATGTTCGACCCAACTGTTCCGTATTACGCTCTTTGTCGCCCGAGGAGTATTTCCTGACCAGTCCGCGGATATGTCCGCTGGTAAAGTATCCTTTATTGTGTGAAAAAATGAATTCGCTTTCACTTATGGAAATATGAACGTCTACTTTTTCATCATTTTTACTGCAAAGACTAACGTTGTCTTTGGCATTTTGTATAAGTTCCCAAACCAGCCGACGGGCCGTGAATCCGACATTTATCTTTTGCCGGATATTCATCAATTTCTCCAATATGGATTTCGAAGTAATTCTATTTAATTCTTCGTGTTCGGATTTGGCAAACATGCCGGCCTTGGCCATAGGTATATAGTTAAACGTTTAGGGTCAGGCTAATTTATGAGTTTTGTATATATTATTTTATATTTATTAGAACGCTTCGATGACCAGTGTCTGAAAAAAAGCTTTGATTTCATGATCAGCACAAAAGGATTTAAGTATGGGGATGATTGATAAGCTAATGTCATCTAGTAATCAGTATATAATTATTATGTTTACAGCTATTATGACCTTATCTGTATGTTGAAATGACAACGCAAAGCGAATTGATATTAGAAAATGGGCTGATCAAGACCCTGCGGGATATGGGTTATGAGCAGATGGTTTTGAAGGAGGAGGAGAATCTGTATGCAAATTTCAAAAAACAGCTCGAAAAACACAATCAAAAAGGACTAGCTCAGATCGGCCGGACACAACTGACGGATAAGGAGTTTGAGCGCATCCGCATTCACCTGGAGGGAGGTACTCGGTTCGATAAAGCGAAGAAGTTGCGCGATTTGTTTCCGCTGGAAACCGAAGACGGCGAGCGGATCTGGATCGAGTTTTTAAATAAACATAAGTGGTGCCAGAATGAGTTTCAGGTCGCTAATCAAATCACGGTGGAAGGTCGGCGGTCTTGCCGTTACGATGTAACGATCCTGATCAACGGGCTACCATTGGTGCAGATCGAACTGAAGAAACGGGGGCTTGAGCTGAAAGAGGCTTATAACCAGATCCAGCGCTATCATAAGACATCTTTTAACGGGCTATTTGATTACATTCAGCTATTTGTGATCTCTAATGGCGTCAATACCCGCTATTTTGCTAATAATCCCAATACAGGTTACAAATTCACGTTTAATTGGACGGACGCTGAGAATAACCCTTATAATGACCTGAACCAGTTTGCCGGACATTTTTTAGAAAAATGCGGTTTGGGGAAGATGATCAGCAAATATATCGTGCTTAATGAGAGCGACAAGAGCCTGATGGCGCTTCGTCCTTATCAATATTACGCGGTGGAGCGTATCCTTGACCGGATCGAGAATTCAACGAAAAACGGTTATATCTGGCATACTACCGGCGCCGGCAAAACTTTAACCTCTTTTAAAGCCGCGCAACTGGCTTCGGAAATCGACGGCATTGACAAAGTCATCTTTGTGGTGGACCGACGGGACCTGGACACGCAAACCAAAGCCGAATATGATTCGTTTGAAAAAGGTGCGGTCGACAGTACGGACAATACTTATGAACTAATCCAGCGTTTGGGCAGTGATTCCAAGATCCTTATCACGACTATTCAAAAGTTAAATAATGCGATCACCCGTGACCGTTACAATAAACATTTGCAGAAAGTACGCGACCAAAAGGTGGTGATGATCTTTGATGAATGCCACCGCAGCCAGTTCGGGGATTCGCACCGCAATATCAAGAAATTTTTTAATCAGTTACAAATCTTTGGCTTTACAGGCACGCCAATCTTTACGGAGAACGCGAATGAACATACGACTGCCGAAATTTTCGGCGATTGCATGCACCGGTATTTGATTAAGGACGCCATCGCGGATGAGAATGTGCTGGGTTTTCTGGTAGAATACTATAAGGGGAAAAATGAGGCCAACGATGATTATATGAATGAGGTCCGGATGCAGGAGATCGCCAAGTTCATTTTAGCCAATTTTAATAAATCGACCTTCGACGGGGAATACAATGCGGTTTTTGCGACGCAGTCGGTGCAGGCACTGCTGAAATATTACAAGATATTTAGAAGCTTGCAGCCCAAGATCAAGATCGGTGCGGTCTTCACTTACGAAGCAAATGCCAGCCAGGATGATGAACTGACCGGAACGAACCAGGGCTTTGTTACCGATCATGTGGCAGCGGATAAATTGCAGGAGATCATGAACGATTACAACGGCATGTTTGGCACCTCGCATTCGACAGAAAACTTTGGCATGTATTGCGACGAGGTCAACAAGCGAATGAAGAAAAAGAACCCGGAGATGGAATCGCTTGACCTGCTGTTGGTGGTGAATATGTTCCTGACGGGGTTTGATGCCAAGAAGCTGAATACCCTCTACGTCGATAAAAACCTGGAGTATCATGGGCTGGTGCAGGCTTTCAGCCGTACGAACCGGGTGCAAAGTGAGAAAAAGCGCTTCGGTAAAGTGGTCTGCTTCCGTGACCTGAAACAAAATGTCGATGTCGCTATCCGCTTGTTCAGTAATAATCAACCTAATGAATTCATCATTCGGGAGCCTTACGAAAAAGTCAAGAACGAGTTGAACGAGCTGGTCATTAAATTCAAGGAAAAATACCCGGAAGTGCAGTCGGTAGACGCCCTGCAAAGTGAATATGACCGGCGGGGTTTTGTACTGGCTTTCCGGGAGATCATCAGAAAGCGCTCGGAGATACAGATTTATGAAGATTTTAATGCAGACGACAAGGAATTGCTCATGTCGGAACAGGAATTCATGGATTTTCGGAGTAAATACCTTGATATCGCCATCGGTCCAATAAAGCCGCCGCCGGAGCCTTTCATAGTGGCCGATCCGCTCGAACCTTATGGGGACGACCAGAAAGACGCGACTTTACAGGATATCGACTTTTGTCTGGAATTGCTGCGGAGCGACGTGATCAATGTGGCTTACATCCTGGAACTGATGGCAGGCTTGGACACCAACAGCCCGGATTACGCGCAGCAAAGGCAGTCGATCCTGGATACTATGATCAAGGATGCGGGAATGCGCAATAAGACCAAGCTGGTCGATGAGTTTATGCGTGAGAACATCGACAACGACAAAGAAGGCTTTGCTAAGGCCAAAGCCGATGGTACGATGGACCTGGAAAGCCGACTTTCGGCTTTTGTGACCCGCAAGCGCGGCCTGGCGGTAAGGGAACTTGCGGCTGAAGAAGCGCTCGAAGAAGAGGCTTTGCAGAACTTCCTGGCTGAATATGATTATTTGAAGCGCGAAAAACTGGATATCGTGCAGGAAGCGGTGCGCAAGAAAAAAGCGGGCTTGATCGAGCGCCGGACGATCCTTGACCGGGTGGTCAGGAAATTAAGAAATATTATGGATATCTATAACTGGGATTAATTATATGAGCGAAGAACTACAACAACGACTGCGTACCCAACTGTGGATGGTCGCGAACACCTTGAGAGGCAATATGTCGGCGAGTGACTTTATGTATTTTTCGCTGGGCTTTATTTTTTATAAATCTCTATCGGAAAAGATGGAG
>JBEHXM010000114.1:0-16651 GCA_048498695.1 Bacteroidota bacterium | reverse complement strand
CCGGGCCACTCATCGGTGTTCCGCTTCAGAGCCCTTAACCCAGGCCTGTTTGTTTACCACTGTGCCACAGCGCCGGTTGGGATGCATATTGCCAACGGTATGTATGGCCTCATCCTGGTCGATCCGAAAGACGGCCTTCCATATGCAGATAAGGAATTTTATCTCATGCAGGGTGAATTTTATACGACGGGTAAGAATGGCGAACCCGGCCTGCAGCCATTTGACATGGACAAAGCAATTAAGGAGCAGCCGGAATATGTTGTATTCAACGGCTCAGTGGGTTCGACCACAGGAGACAATGCGTTACATGCTAAAGTGGGCGACCGGGTCAGGATCTATATAGGCAATGCGGGACCGAATCTCGTTTCATCATTTCACGTTATCGGACAGATCTTCGACAAAGTATACGTAGAAGGGGGCAGCGAGATCAATCATAACGTTGCCACGACGCTTATCCCGGCCGGTGGCGGTGAAATTGTTGAGTTTATCTGCAAGGAGCCGGGAACGTTCAACATCGTCGACCACTCTATCTTCCGCGCATTCAACCAGGGAGCATTAGCGCAATTGGTCGTTACCGGCCCCGCCGATAAAAATATTTATTCCGGGAAGCAGGCAGATCAGTTCTATTATCCGCCGATCCAGGACGAGAAAAAGGATAAACCGGCAGTTGAACCCGCTGCAGCACCGGAGCCATCCTTTGCAGACCGTTTTAAAGACGGTCAAACCCTCTTTGCGTCGAATTGCAGCAGCTGCCATCAAACTACAGGCCTTGGTTTACCCGGATCGTTTCCGCCGCTTGCAAAATCAGACTTTTTGATGAGCAGGCAGGATATGGGTATCGGCGTCGTGCTGCATGGCATCAACAATGAGGCCATCACCGTTAACGGTAAACATTATCAGGGCGTGATGCCAAACCTTTCCCTGACCGATGACCAGGTCGCCAGCATCCTGACCTATGTCAGGAACAGCTGGGGCAACAAGAGCCCTGGTATAAAAGCAAGTGATGTAAAGAAAGTACGTAACCAGTAAGCTTCGGATATGAAAACTGTGAGCACGTTATTGATGATGATCTGTACCCTGATCCCTTTAAAACATTATGGTGAGATGCCGGCCGTGCACCGGGGCATGCCGGCCCGGAATGCTGCAATGGTAAGCATACCCGGCGGCAGCTACCGTCCCTTCCTGCACCGGAAGGACCAGCCTGCCGCAGTTAAGATCCATCCGTTTTCATTGGATGTAAATGCGGTAACCAACGGGGAATTCCTCGACTTTGTAAAGGCGAATCCAAAGTGGGGCAGATCAAAGATTTCACCATTGTTTGCAGACGCGGGTTACCTGAAACAGTGGACGGGTGATTTTGAGATAGGTGACGATAAGATCATTAACAGCCCTGTTACCAATGTGTCCTGGTTTGCCGCAGACGCCTATGCCAGGTGGAAAGGCAAGCGATTGCCTACGCAAGCCGAGTGGGAATATGCGGCCGCGGCGGCCCCTGTAGGCATGCAAAAAGGCGCAAGGCTGACAAGAATTATATTGGCCTGGTATGACCACCCTAATCCTGTTATCCTCCCGCCGGTTCAATCGACCTATAAGAACGCATACGGCTTATACGATATGCACGGCCTCATCTGGGAATGGGTTGAAGATTTTAACAGCGTCATTATCCAGGGCAACAGCGGAACAAATGCGGACAGTTTCTCTTGTGCTGCGGGCTCATTGGGTAGTGTAAATAAGGAAGATTATGCCGCCTTTATGCGGTTTGCCTTCCGGGAAGGCCTGCAGGCCCGTTATGCCATCAATGGCCTGGGCTTTCGTTGTGCCAGGGACCTTAACCGTTTTGATTAATTTAAAAAAAGTACTGTTATGAAAACAAATCGCATATTATTAGGGCTGGCAACGTTGACATTGTTGTCTTGTCACAAAAGCGCTGTAATAAAATCAACGCTTTGCTGTGCCAGGGACCGCGCAACTATTACAGCTACGACACCTTCGCCGGCAGTGGGGAATAATTCCGTCTACCAGCTGACAGGTTCATGGACGGACCAGCATGAAAAACAGCTAACGCTGAGCAAGCTGCAGGGCCATCCTCAAATTGTTGCCATGATCTTCACGCATTGCGCATTTGTATGTCCCCGTGTCGTAGAGAAGATGAAAGCGATCAGGGATTCCCTGCCTGCGGCTGTCAGAAATCAGGTTGGCGGCGTATTGGTTTCATTCGACCCGGACCGCGATACACCGGCGCAGTTGAGATCTTACGCTACACAACGGCAGTTGGATGATCATTGGGAGCTGCTTAAGGGTAATTCCGACCAGGTTAGGGAACTTTCCATGGTTCTGAATGTAAAATATCAAAAGCTTTCCGGGGGAAGTTTTAGTCATACAGGGAATATCTATATCCTGGATGGAAATGGCAATATCGTTCAGTCTGTCGACGGTTTAGGCGGAAGCATAGGTAGTGCTGTTTCTACTTTGAACAGGCTTGCCAGCAGATAGGGTTCACAGATCTATTACCATTAGAATTGATACCAAATTGCTTAAAATCCCAACCAGGTTTTTTGAATGCCCTGTGCCAAGCACAGGGCATTTTTATAGGCGCTATCGTTAATATCTTCCACTAAATATTTCCAGCCATCCGGTATTGCGGCGAAAAATAACACATCGCATTAGTGACTTTATCGTACTCATTAGCCCTTTGAAATTAAACAAACCCGCTTGTATTGCAACAATCCGGGGAATCCAATAGGACGATTTGATTGTTGCAAGTCAAGCAACCGCTTTGGCCGGTGCTGCCTTTTCCCGATGTATGAGGGAAGTGGCAGCCCGGCCCGCGGGGTGTCAATCTTTGGTGAGCCTGGCCAGCTTCTGGTAAATATCCTCCCAATAGGCCTGCTGCTTCCGGAAAAACTCCAAACGGTTAGTGTCAATCGTCGAATAATGACGAAAGTCATCGGCCTGCATCAGGGCAAGGTTCAGGTCGGTGATTTGGATTTCTTTCCCGTCTAAATCAATAATGGTCATCATTTCAAATTTTATTGCATTTATTTCAGGCTACTTTAAGTGGTTGTGCCCTGAAGTCATTAAGATTAAGAAAGAACCCCCGGTTAAACAGCATCCCTTCACGGAACAACTGCCACAGCAGGGATGCTCCGAGGTTCGACAAAGCAGGATTGATAAATAAATCCTGCTTTGCCAGTGCCTCTGCTACCGAACAACTTGGCGTATCATCAATCTTATCCGATTCTTCTAAAAGTAAACGGAACTCATCGGTAACTTTTGGTAATGAGGCCACCGTCTTATATTTTTCGGATAAGGGCTGTTCAATGGGGGTAACTGTAGAAAGAATAGCCTGCCCGGTTTGCCTGCTATTTCCCAAATCCATCCAATACAGCAGTTTGTTCCGTTCATAGCTGCGGGCTTCCCCCAATTCCCTGAGTACTTCTGCTATGCCAAGCCTCGCCCTAACGTTATCGACGCAGGAAATAAACAGGTTCGCTTTACCCTCGTTCGGGAAGAAATCGAGCTGACCCGCCTCGAATTTTGAAGTCACCGCCTTCCAGTTGGTACCGAAGAAACGGTTGACCCTGTTGACCAGCACCGCTGATTTGAACAAACCGAGTTCCGCTTCAGCAAATAGCTGCCTGCCGAGATTAGCTTCGGACACCCTATCATCATCATAGAGGTAAACGTATAACCCCGGATGTCCCAATGCAATGAGGGCATGGTTCATTTTTGCCAAAGCCATGACCATATTGCTTCCCGTTCCGCCTGCGCCGATCAGGTTGACGGTTACGGGGTTGGTTGGATTAATGAGATAGTTATCGGTGATATGTATAGCTTCCATAATTATTGAATGAGGTGGTTTACAGTTCTTTTGTGGGGTATCAGTTTTTCTTCGGGAAAGGGCTTGCCTGTGCCCGACAGATTTTTCCAAAGCTGGACGATGTTCCCTTTTATGGGGTTATACCCTTGTATCATGTGGCTGAAATAGCTGTTAAAAAAGCCGTTCTGCCATTGTTCCATAAAATCTTCGAGTGCGCAATCCTTTTTGATGTCCATGCTTACGTTGCCCATGCATACCCGGCCATCGTCGTACATGTTGAAAAACGGCGCGTTAAAAAGCGGGGTGTCCCCGCAAATTTCCGTCTCGGTCACCGCGAATACCGCAATGGATGTTTTCGTTGCCCTCCATACAAGCGCGGGGATATTCGCCAAACCGCTTTTGATGCCCAAATCCTCCTTAAAAAAAAGCTTGACGCATTGTCGGGGGGTATGCCAGATGGCGTATGGATTTTTATCGGTACGGATATATAATAGGTTTTTGGGCAATAAGCCTTTCGGGGCGAGGAACGCCGACCGCTTTTTTTCCGTTGTCTGCAGGGCCTTGGAGAGCCTGTTCGCTTCAAGCATGGAAAGAGGATGCGCATTGATGGGGTGTCCCTGCTGGTCTAAGTCGTAACTTTCGATATAGATATGTTTGTTTCCGTCCTGTTGTTCGTAGATCACGAATGCCTTGCGGGGATGGTAAAGCGTTCCGAATGTGTGGGTCATATTGGTCATGGTAGTTTATTTAAGAGGTAGCACAAATCGTCAAGCAGGGTAAACAGCCGGTTCTCATAATCAAGGCTGTCAGCATTTGGCGAATAATTTTTATCGTAGACCGAAACCAGCGTGTGTTCCTGCCAGTACATTCTCTCGTTCAGTTCGGCATCGATGTTCTGTTGAATACTGTCATAAAGGCTGCTTTCGGTATCGGCGATAAAGTGAATGTACTCGCCTACACGAATAGTATTGTCATAACCCATCCAGTTATCATCATCGTCCTCATCACATGGAAGCCTGTTGAGGTGGCGGAATATATTGCTGTCCGGATAATCCTGCCATAACTTCAACGTATCTGTCGCAACTTTCAGACAGCCCTGTTCAAAGGCATCCGCCGGGATAATCCGGGTTATTCGTTCACTGAGTTGCTCCAGATGAGCGGGATGGTAGATGACCCGCTCAATAACATCCCCGCCGTGTGCAGCTTTTTGGTGTGCCTCGCGATTGAACATAAGGTCTGCTTCGTCCAAACTGCCGTCTTCCTCGTCCAGCCATTCTTCGAGTATTTCATAGTGATAGAATAAATAGCTATCGTCGTCCCGGTAGTAAGGAATTCTTGCAATGTGGTAGAGATAAGCAAAGACAGACAGCAAAAGCTGCGCCCCCGGCTTATTTTCGCGCGATCTCAGCAAACCGTACAAGGGAAGGACGGGGATATAATAAAGGGAATAACTTCGCGAGGCTGTTTGCTTTGTCGCCAGTTTTACGCTTTTGCTCTCATCTTCGATGATGAATAGTTCGAGTTTGCTGCCAGCCCTGTGCAACTGCCTTTCGGCGTTCCAATGCGCTAACAGGATGTTATAGGGATAGGCTTTACTGGTAACATCCAAAAGCTGTAATGGTTGATATTGGGCGAGAACGGAGAGGGAGTTCAATACCCCCTCTGTTATTCCTTCGTCCTGTCGCAGCTCATAGCTTTCAGCATATAGCGGTAAGAACCGGTGTTTCAGAAAACCATCGGCAGCAAGTCCTGCGGTGCAGAACGGAGTTTGTTCCGGCTTACTTCCCTTGCGTCCGGCAGACGATCGAGTTCGCGGCTGTAGTGGGACAATTGCTGATAGAGATTCCATTGGCGCTTCGACTTTGGCGCTGAAACCCTGCCTTGTTTTATTGCTGTGTCCATTTTTCATCCTTTTATACCTATGGTGGAAACAAATGTGTATTGTATCTCGTCTTTCCTGATCTCCGGGCCATTTACTTTGGCCGTAGTCAGAATGGGATAAGTACCCGAATAAAAGTTAAGTACTGCTTCGGGCGAAAACTCGGTTCCCGGGTCGGTAAGGCGGACTTCCTGTCCGTTTTCTTTATGTATAAATATGGGCGGTAATAGTGTTGTCAATAACATGGTCATTCGGCATTAAGGTTAAACAATGCGTTCTCATACTGGCTGTGCAGGCGTTTCAGCTCGGCTTCTTTTTTCTCCAGTTCATTCTTTTTTTCGGGGTAATCTTCAATGGATGGCAGAATAGCCAACGCATCGGCGTATTTCATTTTAGCCGATAGCTCTGTGATGTTTTTCATGGCCTCGTCATAGGCTTTCTTCTTTTCCTCTTTAGCCTGTTTGGGGTCGGGCATCTCTGCATCCCCCGTTTTTTTGGCGGTCTGCGCAGCTTTCTCTTTAGTCTTTCTGTCCTGTTCCTCTTTTGAGGCGATACGCGCCCTTTCCACTTCTTTGAGGTAGGCTTCCATACTTGTGTACAAACCCGCCGTTTGCTGTACGGGTAATGTTATGGCATCAAAAAAACCCTCGTTAAGTTCTTCAGCTGTTCCTTTAAGCAACATGGGCGGGATGACTTTGGATGCATTATCTCCGCAGTTGTTCGCGGTAAATAAGGCGGAAACAGTGAACTGTATGTTGTCGGTTGTTTGAATGGATATTTTCCAGTTGCCGGGAACATTCAATGCGGTTATGTTTTCAAAAAAGTTCGTTGTCATGATCTTAATTCTTAATTGTTTTCAGATAGTTTCTTTAAATAATTGGCTGATCTTCCGTCAGCCGTGAAATAGTACTCATTGGCTACAATCCCATCTGTGATGGCTTCATCGGAAGTGAGATATTCATATTCGGCTTCGAGGGATTTATACAGGTGTTTGTTTAAAGTTTCGGCAATTTTCCGCAACCATTCTTCGAGGTTGTCCAGTTCTTCAAAAACAAGGTCATGGTTTCTCTCCCTTTCGTTGACGGCATATATGCCCAGGTCAACCACTACGCCGTAGTTTCGTGAACGACTGATAATTTTCGGGTCGTGTTCCAAAACGCCGTTCTCCACCAAAGCCATTACCCTGCGGTCTATGGGAATTGCTGTAAAATCAAAATCGAGTTTCGGTGCGTAGTCTTGCCATGCCTTATTGATAATAGCCTTATTTAATTGGGTTAAGTCAACTGTTGCGTTAAAGCCACTGCCGTCACCCTGCGAATAAAAGCCCTCGAATTTGATACGCTCTTTGCTGACGGTTATGCCTAAACAGGCGCATATTGCTATAAAGTCGTCATAGCTGCTATCCCACCAATCAAAATCTATATTCAGTTCATGGCAGGCGGTCAATGCTTTTTGTTTCGCGGTTTTTGACAGTTCATCAAAACCGTACAGCTTTAATTTTATCGTTTTCATTGCTGTTTTCTGATGGTTGGTTTATTTGCGGAGTGTTTCCAGATAGTCCCGGTAGCGGTTTGTCAGGTTTTCGCCCGCAAAGAATTTGTCAGTTTTGTAGTCGTAGTTTTCCTCGAAAAAGTGCACGGCTTTGGTTTGCAGATTGATGATATAGCGATAGGCAGCATTTATCCGCTGTTCGTTCATCGTGCAATGTTCTTCGATAAGGCTTAATTCCTTTTCGGGGTCGTCCATTTCCAAAAGAGGCTGTATAACCTGTTCCACGAAATAGCCTTGTTCGGGTGCGCTGCTGCTGTCGGCAACGCAGGTAACCGAAGCGCCGTTGCTCAGTTTGATATAGAGATTTGAACGTGTCATATTTTCTGTTTTAAATGAGGGGGGATTTGCTCCCCCGGTTAATGGTGATCAGTTAATTGAATTTGAGGCTGTCTGCCCCGTTTTTGGCATAGGCGAGGCACAGATCAAATGCAGTCTGTGTACGGCTTTGTCCTGTACCGCCCAATATGGATTTTACTTTGGCCTCATCGTCCTTGTATTCCCTGACATTTTGGAAGTAGCCTGTGACGGCGTTGAATGCGCCGAACAATGTGCCTTTGGTGGTTTCAGTCTGTTGTGTCGGGCTTGCCATTGCGTACATGAAGGCGTTGTCACAGATGTTTTTAAAGACGGTAGAAAGTTCCCCTCCCGTTTTCAGGGTCTTTAAAACTTCTCTGCCGGGTGCCATCGCTTGTTGAATAAGTTTCATTACGTCCTTATCGGTGATGCGCACTTTTGTCCATTGGTTAAAGATGCCGTCCAGTTCATCGGCCATTTTATTTGAAATGCCCATAACCTTGTGGGCTTCTTTCAGCCTGTCCTCTGCGTTGGCAGTATGGCGTATCTTAATCGTATTGGAGCTGTTGCGGAGTGCTGCGCCAAGCGTATTCTGGCAGACAATCCTCACCGGGGTAAATGCTGCGGTGATACTGCCTGAACCATCGTGCGAAGTGGTGAGGAAAAGGTATTTCTCAATATAATCATCGTGGCCTACCTTTATATAGCCGGGTAGCTTGGCGGTGATAAAAATGCGTTCCCCATTGCCTAATGCCCCTGCGGTTTCGTATTGCATACCGTCCCCGCCTACGATGGCATCAAAGAAGCTAAAGGCGTCCCGGTTCTGTACAATACTGTAATCCCTGCCGACTACTCCCAATACGGTATTATTATCGGTGCGCATGGTGGCATAATAGTTTGGTATGGCAATGTCCATACCGGCTATTAATTCGCCCCCGTTGCCTGTGGTCAGTGACCTGCTTTGGGTAAATAAAGGTGATTTGATAACCTCGTAATCAAGCCCTGCAAATTGCAATGCTTCCTTACTGGTGGGGTAATCTTCTACGATCCGCCCCAATCCGTGCCATGCCTTTTGTTTGACGCTGAAAAAACTATGTTGCCCTGTTTGCTCGTTGAAATTGATATTATGTGCCATTGGATTTCGTGTTTGATTTTAGTAGCGGGACCTTGAAAAGCCCCGCTGTTTGAATAAATGAATTTGTTCACTGCTGATTGGCCGGTTTAGAATGGCAGGTCGTCTTCGTCTTCTGCCCCTGCGGTTGCCTTTTTCTTTTCCTTTGGCTTTTCGTTTTGCCGTTCGGCAGGCTTGCCGAAAAGGTCGATCTTGTCCACTGAGCAGACAAGGGTGGCCTGTGGCTCATCGTCCCTGTTTTTCCATGCCTGGGCTTCCATCCACCCGGTGATTTGTACAACTGTGCCTTTTTTCAGGAATTCGGCAATGCCGGGATTTACCCAATAAGAGCAAACTACATAAGCGGTCTTTTCCTTTTTTTCGCCGTCTTTGGTTTTGTAGCGTTGGTTGATGGCTACGGTAAAACCAGTTACTTTTTTGTCGTTTTTAACGTTTCTGACCTTTGCATCATCGGTCAATCTTCCTGTGAATAACATAAAATTTGTTTTTTAATAAATTACTTGTTCTCGGGTCCATTTCGGAAAAACCTCATTTGGCCTTTGATAGAGGCAATAAACTTGCGCGTGGGGCGGGCATACAAGGCTGCCGCAAAAAATACTACCCGCAGCGAAGCGGAGGTGTGGAGATTTTTTAAGCGGCACTTGCATGGCCTTGAATGCCGAAAGGGGGTAAATTTGCCTCAAGCAAAGGCTAAATGAAGACTCATTAAAGGGGAAAAGGCCGCTGTAAAAAGAGCGGAGGGATATGAAGTTTTTTTAATGGGGAAAGGTTAAAAATGGGCTGCCCTCCCGGCTACCGTTGCCGGGCGAGGCGGTACAGTTTTAACCGGTGTGACGGGTATTCGTTAGTGATAGCAGTGACATCCTGCGCAGCAGATATAACGGATAGCGCGGGCCGCAGGCAACGACCGGAAAGTTTACTCCCGGAGCTGGAAAATCTGTGCATGGACGGGCCACTCCATTTGGAAGTTAGCGCGGTTACATTAAGCCAAAAAGATGCGCGTTTTACATCAGCAGGCAGGAATGAGTATATTAGTGTATCCTTTGGCAGAAGATATCCAGGAAAGCCCGGCCCAAAGGAACGGCCAAATAAATTAGAATAAAATGAAAGAAAGACGAGCGTCCTGGATATGCAAGATCGAAGGATAATTATTATTTCTTTCCTTTATTATTATCAAATATTTTCATAATATCTTCATATTTATAATAAATAATGCCTCCTATTTTAGTAAACGGCAATGTTCCGTTCATCCTCAAATTCTGCAGGGTGCCGGGAGATATTTTCAGCATATTTTTCACCTGGTAGCTCTTTAATAATTTCCTTTTCTCATCACCCGGCTTGCCGATTATTGCCCTGATATCGTTTAATAGTTTTTCCCTGAACTCGTCCAGATCGTCTTTTGTTATGATCTCCGTTGCCATATTATTTTGTATAGTATGGCAAAGTTTGTGTTCGTTTGTGACAGGCTGTCACCAGTTCCTCTGTACTACCGTGAAATTTATTGTTAATTCATTTGAGTTTGGATGAAAGCGGTTTGGATTTTCATATTATTGCTCAAACCTGCCGGTCTTCTTTTCGACCTTAATCCGGTAAATGATCAGTTCAACCTGGGTGCCTATGTCACTATCCTTTTCCGCTATGCCGTGTGATGGATGGTCATCCGGCTTATAGGATAGCGGCATTATGCGGTGTATCAGTCCCTGCATGGCCTGTTGTTTTTCTCCGACATCTGTTATTTCTTCAAACCGGCCCGACACGATCACGCTCCTCCACCGGAATATACTATGGATATCTTCAACCTCGAAGCACACCTCCGGATTTTTACGCATCATTTCTATCTTCTTCCCTATAGCGGAATGACAGTAAATAAAGTTTCCGTCATAAACATAGTTTACAGGCACGATATATATGCTGCCATCAGCATAGCAGCCTATGCGTCCGATCACCTGTTGCTTCAACAGCTGATCTATTTCTGATTCTTTTAATTCACCTAACATAACTTTAGTTTTAGTAGTTATTAATGCCCGGATAGCGTCCAGGCTACAAAGCCGATAACGGTTATGACGAAAATAATTGCATTCGGCAACGTCCCGAATTTCGCGTCGGCCCAATCATTTATGATCAACCATTCCGAGCTAACTATTGCAACACACGACAATATCCACCACCATTGCAGGCCGAAGGCGAATAAGACTGCGGCACTTACAAAAAGCAGGGCAGTTAAAAGCCATAATGCACCGGATAAGCGTGAAACCGGTTGGGTTAACTGACTTACCTGCACCAGCTTATACGCCTTCAAAAATCCCAGTGCGTGAAGCGATCCGTGTAACATCACGAAAATTATCAGCGCAGTTTTCATGGGGCGGAAAGTTCTACAGTTTTTTGCGTGTACTTAGACGGGCATTTCATCAAAATTTTCGAAGCATGGAATACCTTGCCATCCATTTGGCCGGTCAATACAATTTGCTCCGACCTCTCAAAATCCTGGGGCTTAGTTCCATAATAGACCACTTCACATTCCTGTCCTGCTTTATCTTTCACATAGAATGAGAATAAGTTGGCGTCCCTGGCAGGATCATAAATTAAAGGCTTTCCTTTGTCCAGGAAACCGATAAGCTGAATTGTGGCCTTACTTTGTTTAGCTTCGTTAAAAGTAGCATAGGTGGTCGAACTGGAATAAGCGCTTATGATCACGGCAATAGCGACAGCGATAATTACTATTCCTAAAATTGAACCTTTTTTCATCTTTTTTAATGAGTTCCCGATACGGATAACCGATGTCGGATTTTGTTGCAATTTAGGTTCTATTAAGGCAGGGCAACGTAATCGTCGTCATCCAAAATCGTGATGTTGATCATCTTTTAAAAAGACAAGATAATTGCGTTAATTTGATTAATAATAACCTCTATGGAAAACGCCGCCTTATTAAAAGCGATTATCGAAAATGCCATTGATGGAATAATCACCATCAATGATCGTGGATTGATTGAATCTATAAATCCATCTGCCTGTAATTTATTTGGCTATAAACCCGACGAGGTGATTGGGCACAATGTGTCCATGTTAATGCCCCAGCCGTACCGTGAGGAACATGATGAATATATCAACAGGTATCAGCGAACAGGAGATCCGCATATTATCGGTATAGGGCGGGAAGTAACGGGATTGACAAAAAAGGGCATAAAATTTCCTTTTAGATTGGGCGTTAGCGAAGTACAGTATTTAGGGCGAAAAATATATTGCGGGTTTATCCATGACCTGACACTGCAAAAAGAGGCCGAGGATAAACTAAAGGATTATGCTTCACATTTAGAAGAACAAATCGATGAAAGGACCAGATCTTTGAAGAACCTGGTGGCTGAATTGCAGGAGGCAAAAGAAGAAGTGAGTATCTCGCTGGAGAAAGAAAAAGAATTGGGACAACTAAAGAGCCGGTTTGTATCGATGGCTTCGCACGAATTCCGCACCCCTTTAAGCGCCGTTCAATTATCCGCTGTATTAATTGAGAAATACGCCCAACCTTTTCAAAATGATCATATTACGAAACATGTGGGGAAGATAAAAAGCGCCGTTGGAACGCTTACTGCCATATTAAATGATTTTTTATCACTGGAAAAATTAGAAGCGGGAAAAGTCGAACCCGCATTCGGCAGTTTCGACCTCGTAAAGCTCGGGGAAGAAATTACGGAGGAGATGCAGATGGTCGCCAAACAAAATCAGAGCATTATCTATCAGCATACCGGTATAAACAGCATGGTAAATCTGGACCAGAACTTATTAAAGAACTGTGTCGTTAACCTGATCGCGAATGCTATCAAATATTCAGGTGAAAACACGTTTATAGAATTTAACACGGAAGTTGGAGGTAACAAATGTACCATTACGGTTAAGGATAATGGCATCGGCATACCTGAAAACGATCAAAAACACTTATTCGAAGCATTTTTCAGGGCTCACAATACCGGTAATATCCCGGGCACAGGATTGGGCCTGAATATTGTGGCCCGTTATACCAGTTTGATGAATGGCGCCGTAGAATTTAAAAGCAAATTAAACCAGGGAACTTTATTTATTCTTTCCTTTCCGATATCATGAAAAAGAAAATACTAATTATTGAAGACAATACGGACATTCGTGAAAATGTTGTTGAAATACTCGAATTGGCCGGATTTATCGTTTTCCAGGCTGAAAACGGCAAAATCGGCGTAGAACTTGCCATGAAGCATGTGCCCGATATCATTTTGTGCGACATTATGATGCCGGAACTGGATGGATACGGTGTATTGTATTTGCTTAATAAGAACACGGAAACTTCGGCCATTCCCTTTATTTTTTTAACAGCAAAGGCAGAAAAACTTGATTTGCGTAAAGGTATGGAAATGGGCGCAGATGATTACCTGACCAAGCCATTCGATGATATTGAGTTATTGAATGCGATAGAAAGCCGGCTGAAGAAAAAAGAGATCCAGCAGACGTTTTATAGTAAATCACTTGAAAAACTTGATGGGATTATTGGGAAAAAAGACGGGCACGGCGAATTAAAAAAGATCATAGCTGAACGGAAGAGCAGACAATTTAAAAAGAACCAGGTGATCTACTATGAGGGGGATAAGGGAAATGGCGTTTATCTCTTAATTAATGGTAAAGTGAAGACTGTAAAATTAGCAGAGGACGGACGTGAGTTAATGACGGGGATTTTGAACAACGATGAATACCTGGGTATCCAGGCCGTACTTGCCAATGAATCTTACAGTGATACCGCAACGGCGTTAGAGGACAGCACGCTGTGCCTTATTCCCAAAGAGAGCATTGACCAGCTCCTGAATTTATATCCTGATGTCGCCAGGGAATTTATCAAACTGCTTTCAAATAATATCCGTGAAAAGGAAGAACAGTTATTGCAACTGGCTTACCATTCTGTTAGAAAAAAGATGGCTGAAGCCATTTTAAAACTGGATAAGCAGCCAGGCCAGGGGGCTGAAGGTTTTAAAATTACCAGGGAAGATCTGGCGGCCCTGGCCGGAATGGCAACAGAAACGGTAAGCCGTACTTTATCTGATTTTAAGGATGAAGGTCTGATTGAAAAAAAAGGCAGCAACATCAAAGTTCTGGACATTTCGAGGTTATCGAAAATGAGAAACTGATTTATATCACTTTTCTTACTGACATCGCTCATGGTTCGTGTGCGCGCTACCCGGTAGTTTTGTAGTTAACAAAATTATACGGGTATGAAAGCGGTTGCCTACAGTATTAAACCCTTTGAAAAGGAGTATTTGGCGAGAGCCAACCAGAAGAAGCACGATATTACTTTAATATCGAATTCATTGAGCCTGGAAACCACAGTTTATGCGGAAGGGAAAGACGCTGTCATAGTCTTTACAAATGACGATGTTTCTGCTTCAGTTATTAGCCGGCTGGCACAGCTGGGCATAAAATATATTACTACACGATCATCCGGTACCGATCATATCGATAAGCAGGAAGCGGCAAAACATAACATCAAACTATCGAATGTTCCGTCGTATTCTCCGCAGGCAATCGCCGAGCACACCGTTGCTCTTGCGCTTGCGCTTAGCAGACATCTGATCCAGGCCGATAAAAACAGCAGGCAATTTAACTTCAGGAACGACGAACTGATCGGCTTTAATTTTTCCGGCAAAACCGTTGGTATCATTGGATTAGGCAATACGGGCCTTGCGGTAGCCAATATATTTCATGGTATGGGTTGCAATGTGCTCGGTTATGATATAGCCCCTTCAAGGAAAGCTTCGTTTGTAAAGCTGAGTGGGCTGGACAACCTGGTTGCCTCTTCAGACGTCATTTCATTACATATACCCCTTACCGAAGACACCAGGCGACTGATTGACAGCGAAACAATCAAGCAGATGAAGGATGGCGTCATGCTTATCAATACATCGAGGGGTGCATTGGTCGATACGACCGACATACTGGAAGCCCTGGACCGGGGAAAAGTAGGTTACCTGGGAATGGATGTATATGAACATGAAAAAGGCTTGTTTTTTGAAGATCATGCTAATGATAAAGAGCAGGACCTATTGCTTAAAAAATTAATGGATTATCCCAATGTTATCATCACACCTCATCAGGCCTATCTGACCAGAGAAGCGCTGCAGGAAATAGCCAACCAAACGATAAAGAACCTCGATCTGTGGCAAGCCAATAAATGTGTCGGCAAGGCATGTATATGTGAGAAGGATTGCAACAGAAGTGAACTAAAGGTTACCTCAACCCATTGAACCCATGACACCCGAACAGAATTTTAATACGCTGCAGCTGCAGGAAAGATATAATGTCGCCGCGCCCAGATATACCAGCTATCCAACCGTGCCTTATTGGCAAAGTACAGCTTTTAACATCGGGGAATGGAAAATTTCGGTCAAACGATCATTTACCGAAAGCAACCGGCAAGAAGGGATCAGCCTGTATATCCATTTACCTTTTTGTGAAAGGCTTTGTACCTATTGCGGATGCAATAAGCGCATTACGAAAAACCATGCCGTCGAGGAGCCGTACATCAATGCGGTATTAGATGAATGGAAGATGTATAAGGAAATTATGGGAGGAATACCTGTAATCAAAGAAATACATTTGGGGGGCGGAACGCCAACTTTTTTTAACCATAAAAATTTGCACCGGCTAATTTCCGGTATTACAGCCGGTTCGGAGATCCATGAAAAAGCCGAGTTCAGCTTTGAAGGGCACCCCAACAATACAACTGCGGACCATCTGCAAACTTTATATGACCTTGGTTTTCGGCGCGTTAGCCTGGGAATCCAGGATTTTGATCCGAAGGTACAGTTTATCATTAACCGTATTCAAAGTTATGAGCAGGTAAGACTGGTCACCCGGCAGGCGCGTCGTATCGGTTATACATCGGTCAACTATGATCTGATTTATGGCCTTCCGTTACAAAGCTTACAAGGGCTCACTGACACGATGCGTCAGGTAGGGGAATTAATGCCGGACAGGATCGCGTTTTATAGCTATGCGCATGTGCCATGGATCAAGCCGGGGCAGCGCCGTTTTACTGAAAAGGACCTACCCGGTACTAAGCAAAAGATAGCACTATATGAGGCCGGCCGTGAGCTTTTGAAAAGCTTTGGTTACCTGGAAATAGGTATGGACCATTTTGCATTACCGGGTGATTCTTTGCTGGTTGCTGAAGAAAGCGGTTGCCTCCACAGGAATTTTATGGGCTATACGCATCAACACACACAGCTATTGGTTGGATTAGGCGTCTCATCGATCAGCGATTCCCTTTATTCCTTCGCTCAGAATGTTAAAACGGTAGAAGAATATCTTAAGCTGATCGAAGACGGTGAGCTTCCTGTTTTTAAAGGGCACCCGTTAACAAGCGAAGACCTGATCATTCGCTCACATATTCTTGATATTATGTGCAAGGGCGAAACTCATTGGAATGATCGTCAGGAAATAGGTGATTCTTTATTTAAGGGTATTGAAAGGCTGCAGCTGCTTGCAGAGGATAATCTTATCGAATTAAATGCCAGCGGCCTGAAAGTAACTCCGCTTGGAAAACGATTTTTAAGAAATATCTGCATGGCGATCGACGCGAGATTATGGGATAATCAACCCTCTTCACAATTATTTAGTATGGCTGTTTAATGATTGTGCCGATTCATTTTTTAGAACCATTGGAATTTAGAACCATTAAAAAAGCTATTAGTAACCGGGGTTAACTAACAGCTTTAACAAAAACTAACAATTACTATATAATCGGGGACTTTTGATCTGGGGTTAACTACTAAAATACAAATGCTGCTATCATTAACAGGTGAACTAATATACTGGCTCCGAACAGGGTTATCAATACCCTTATACTGGAACCTCCCATCCCAGCGATAATATTCGCGAAAAAGAAGACCATTGTAACGGCCAGAACATAGATTGGTGCATTGTAGTAATACATTAACGCAGCCGGTACCGGCAATAATAA
>JBEHXM010000113.1:0-16802 GCA_048498695.1 Bacteroidota bacterium | reverse complement strand
AGGTGATACGCTACGCGTTTGAGATGGCGGCCAACAGCCACGTCATAGGTGAGCAGGTGCTCAATGCCGCCATAAGTATCTTCAATATTTTCGCGTATGATCGTCAGGTTGATCGGGATACCTGCTTTTGAAAAAACAGTTTCCACGCCATTCAACGTCCTGAAATCGCGCTGGTTGGCATAGGTATTCCAGACTTTTCGTGCAGTAACGTTGATGCTTTTAACACCTTTGCCTTTGGGGGTTTCCATGGGTCCTTTAAAAAGGAGGCCCAGGTTTTCGATAGTTGCTTTGGCAGCTGCGGTCATCCCGGTGGAGTGCCCGGCGTCAAAATAGGATTTCCCCATTTCAACATACTCATATTCGAGTGGTACCTTGTTAGCTTCAAAGATCCGCAGAACGGCCTGCATTATTTCGGGACCAATTCCATCTCCTTTGGCTACGGCTATTTTAGTCTTCATTATAAAAGAACATTTTTGTAAATATCGCGCAAATATACGGCTTAACAGGCAATTTTCTAAGCCCCGGATGCAACATTATGGATAGGTTCAGGATGTAACTCACCCGGTCATCGCCCTGCTCGACCACCCTCTCTGCTTCGCAAAGAGGGTTTAAGAATTAAGACTCTTTTCTTTACCCTCTTTCCGGCTTGCCGGAGAGAGGGTCGACAAGCGAAGCGATGTCGGGGTGAGTCAAAAAAGAGGTATAGTCCCCGTCTCTTTAGCCATTAAAAAAATTTAGGTAAACTTGCATCATTAAATGAAAGCATTTTACGGAGACCTCAGACTCGGGATTTTAGGCGGCGGCCAGCTTGGCCGTATGCTGATCCAACAGGCCATCAATTACAATGTAACGGTTAAAGTGCTCGACCCTGACCGTGAAGCCCCCTGCCGTAAATTGTGTGATGAATTTGTGGTAGGCTCCTTAGGTGATTACGAAACTGTTTACAAATTCGGCAAAAAGGTTGACCTGCTCACCATCGAGATCGAAAAGGTAAATGTGGATGCCCTGGAGCAGTTGGAAAAAGAAGGCGTACAGGTTTACCCCCAGCCCCGCATCATCCGGCTGATACAGGATAAAGGCCTGCAAAAGCAGTTCTTTAAGGAAAATGATATCCCTACGGCCGAGTTCCAGGTAATCTCGTCAGCCGAACAATTAAAACAAAGCCATATACCTTTCCCATATATCCAGAAATTACGGCGTGATGGTTACGATGGCAGGGGTGTTTACAAAGTGTTTGATGAATCCTATCTCGCCAACGCATTTACTGAACCCAGTTTAATTGAGCGTTTGGTCGATTTTGAAAAAGAGATAGCCGTAATAGTTGCGCGTAATGAGAACGGAGAAACCAAAGCTTTCCCGATGGTAGAGATGGAGTTTAATCCGGAAGTTAACCTGGTAGAGTTTTTGATCGCACCTTCTACCCTTCCTTTCCAGATCCATGAGGAGGCAGAACGCATAGCTAAACGTATAGCGGATTGCCTTAACATCGTCGGCTTATTAGCGGTGGAAATGTTCCTTGACAAAAATGGTAAAATACTGGTGAACGAATTAGCTCCGCGGCCGCATAACAGCGGTCATCAGACCATTGAAGGCAATGTGGTATCACAATTTGAGCAGCATTTGCGTGCAATATTTAACCAGCCTTTGGGTGATACCGCCTGCCTGAATCATGCCATTATGATCAACATTTTAGGCGAAGCCGGCCATGAAGGCCCTGCCGTATACCAGGGGATCGAAAAAGTATTGGAATGTGCCGGTGTATACATACATTTATATGGTAAAGCCTTAACCAAGCCGTTCCGTAAAATGGGGCATGTCACTATTGTGGATGCAGACAGGGAAAAGGCTATTGAGAAGGCAAGATTTGTGCAGGGGACGTTGAAAGTTGTGAGTTAAATTTATAGTTGAACCCATGAACCTCAAGCTAATCATTATTGCATGCTTTGTAGTATTTTTTTCGATCACTGCTTTTGGCCAATATAATTACACGCAAAAACTGGGAAGCTTTGCAACTATAGCTTTGCCTAATAAACCTAAAATTCAAAATTTAAAAGAGATTGACTTTTATACCTCTAACTATAATAACGTACTATTTTTTGCCCAAATTGGAGGTATAAATGGAGGGTTACGAGATATTTTTAGTGGAAACAACATTGGTTCTGTTTATAGTAGCTACGTAAAAGGGGTATTGACAGGCACAAAGGGCAAGCTTTTTTATAATGATAAAATAAAGATAAACGGTCATAATGGAATTAAATTCGGCTATGAGGCAGAATTAAAAGGACAACGAACCTACAGGTATCAATATACAATAGATATAAAAGACACCATATTAACCTGCGGTATAGTATCATCCGATTCACTGTCAAAAGACGACCAGCATTTGAAAGCCTTTTTTGATGGGTTTAAGGTAAAAAATGCTGAACAACTAAGTAAGGAGCATAACGTGGAACTTGGTTATAAAACAGGAAAAATAATAGCTATTTTGACGATGTTATGTATCCCTGTTTTGATTGGTTTAGGTATCGTTTTTTTGATAAAAAAGTTAGCGTATAGAAAAAGCAAGGATAAATCCACATCTGCTTAAGATGTGAAGCAACAATATGTTTTGCAAGGCGTTTTGCTTTTACCCCGCAGTGACGCTCAAATAAATAAAAACTATGAACCAACCCAAAATAGGCATCATCATGGGCAGCAAGTCTGACCTGAACGTGATGCAGGATGCAGCCGATGTTTTAAAGGAATTAGGCGTTGCCTATGAAATCACCGTGGTATCCGCCCACCGCACGCCAGAGCGCATGTTCAGCTACGCCAAATCAGCTGCCGACCGTGGCCTGAAAGTGATCATTGCCGGTGCAGGCGGTGCAGCGCACTTACCCGGTATGGTGGCCTCGCTAACGCATCTGCCGGTTATTGGCGTGCCTGTGAAATCAAGCAATTCTATTGATGGTTGGGATTCCATACTATCTATTCTGCAAATGCCCAACGGTATCCCAGTAGCCACCGTAGCCCTCAATGCTGCAAAAAACGCTGGCATACTTGCCGCCCAGATAGTATCAACTGCCGATGAGAGTATAGTCAAAGGCCTCATAGCTTATAAGGAAAAACTCAAACAGGCAGTAGAGCAATCGGCAAAGGAAATGGAAGGGTAAGATAACTCCGATTTAACCCACTCGGCAGGGATCAATTACTTGATAATCTCCCCAATAATAATGTAGCCGCACACCCGCATCCCGGCTTTTAGCAAAAGTGCTTTAGATGCCAGATTTTTAATATTGCACCGGGCGGCAGGAAGCCTGTTTAACCGGTAAGCCTCCTGTTTAAGTTCCTGCATGATCAAAACCCCATATCCTTGTTTCCTGAAGTTCTCCTTCACCTCGTAATAGATATCAATATAGGGGAAATTATAATTCCAAATAAAGCCTCCCGTAGCTACAACTTCCCCATCTTTTTGTATGCTGTAAGCATCCCATTCGTTCGGGTCTTTGCTTTTTACAAATTGTGCGCCATCTATCTCAAATGATGTTTCAAAGGCCGTTTCAAATAAAATGGCCTCGGCATTGATATTTTTTGTTAACTCAAATGCCATACCGGCAAGGAAAATATCATTGGTCTGGCATTCTACAAAACTGGCATTTGACACTTTTATAAACTGCTCAAATATTTGCCTGGCGTGTTTTCTAAAAGGCGGATCTAAAAAGAATTCACATATGGTATCCCTCTCTTCCCGTTTATCTTTACCCCATACTGACCCATAACCAATGGGGATTTCATTAAATTTAAAAAGGTAATTATCCACCCATCCGGCACCATGACATTTGTTATAAATGAATTGAAATTTAATTTCTGCCAGGAATAAACGGCGATGCGGTTCAATATCTGTTTCCTCTGCTTTTATAATTTCAAATTCCATAAAAATGTTAAAAATTATAATTGTGCTTAAAAATACCTAAAAAGTGACAAATGAATACTACCATCTAATTACTCCACTATCAACCTGATCTCTATTTAACTAATCTCTAACACCCACCCATCATTATTCACTGATATAACCAGTATGATCATTCGGTACCTTTGCAGAGTATGAATGAGCTGAATATATACACCATTACCGCGGCCATCGCCGATCCTGTGCGTTTATCGGTCATGATCTACCTCATGCGCGGACAGGCAACTTACGCCGAACTGCAGCAGCACCTCGATATTTCTCAAAGCAACCTGTCAAACCACCTGGGCATATTATACAAAGCGGGACTGGTACGCAAAATAAGCAATGGTCGCCGCAACAGCTACGAAATTGCCAACCCGGATGCCGGGCAACTGATCGAATTGCTGCAAAACATGCAGAAAACACCGGCAAGCCACAAGCCGGTAAAAAAGATAGTCCTGGCCCGTACCTGTTATGATCATTTGGCAGGAAAGCTGGGCGTAGCGGTTTTTAAGTCTTTGGTAGAACATCAGGCCATAGTTTACGACCAGCCCATTACCGACCCTGCCTATTTCTCGAAAGAGATCACATTGGGCATCAATGCCGATAAAACCTTCAAAGCATTTGGTGTCGATCTGCCAAAGGTTGAAGCAAGTAACCGCAAATACGCCTACGCCTGTTTAGACTGGACTGAGCGCACACCACATTTAGCTGGAACGTTAGGCGCTGCCGTTTGCCATGCCATGATGGAACAAAACTGGCTTGCCCGTAACGAGGAGAAAAGAGTGATCGTGATTACCAACGCCGGTAAAAAAGCCTTAAAAGAAATTATAAACCTCGATTTTTATACCAATGCCTGATATAGCTTTCAAAACCATCCGGCCAAAGGTATTATATTTTGGTACACCTGTGGCCCTTATTACTACTATTGATGAGCATGGGCATCCCAACATTGGGCCTATGTCGTCAGTATGGGCATTGGGCTATAAACTGGTTTTAGGGTTGGGCTGCGATGGTAAAACATTTGAAAACCTGCTGGCGCAAAAGGAATGTGTGGTAAATATCCCATCACCGAACCTCCATCCCAACATTGAAAGCATAGCCCGCCTGACCGGGAAAAACCCGGTGCCCGAAGATAAGCGCCAACTGTACCATTATGAACCTGATAAATTTACAGCCGGCGGCTTCACTTCAAACAGTTCACAGGTGGTAAAGCCGCCTGCCATTGCCAACTGCCCCATCCAGTTGGAAGCAGTTCTGGAGCAATATTCGGTTATCGATTTTGCGCCTGATGGCAGCCCGGATGTTGCTGCGGTAACAGTCAGGGTGGTCAATGTCCGGGTTGATGAAAAACTGGTAGTTGGTACAGATCATATCAACCCCAACCTGTGGTCGCCGCTCATCTACAATTTCAGGCATTATTATGGCCTGGGAAGCGTTTTAGGCAAAAATTTCAAAGCAGAATTATAACTTAATCGTTGATTTTATATGGAACAGGTTTTTGAATTATTAAAGAACACATTGGCAGGCACCTGGCGCGGTGAGGGCTTTGCCAAATTCCCGACCATTGAGCCCACCGGCTATACCGAAGAGGTCACGTTTAAAACGGATGCCGATAAACAGGTGATCCATTACGCACAAAAAGCCTGGTATAAAAATGATACGCCTGATAATTTGAAAATGGTATTCTGGGATAGCGGTTTTATCATTGTAAATAAACAGGGAAATATTCAATGGATAAGCGCCCAATCAGGCGGACGCACCGAAGTGTACAGTTTATCCGGCGTATCAGGTGACGACTACATATTTGATAGCGAACAGATAGCAAACGATCCCAAGACCATCCGCTCACAGCGGATATTTCACATCACCAATGAGAAAATTGATTACCAGCTCAACATGAGCACCCATCAAAGCACTGCTTTCCAAAATCATCTGACAGTATCGCTTAAAAAAGGATGAGTAAAATATTTTTAGAATTAAAAGCCAGAGTCAGCTAATCTCTGGCTTTTAGTTTTCTCATAAAATGATACTTAACGGTCCTTTATTCTCCAAGCAACTCATCCAATTGGTTCAATCCCATAGTAAAGCCACCTTCAAAGCCCATTTCCACCAACATTTTAAAGGAAGCTTCCTCGTCAAAATGGAGATCGACTATTACTTTAGTCTTATCGCCAACGGCTACAAACTTGTTATCCCAATGCCCTACTGGTGCTCCGGGTGTTGGATTGCCATTCTCGTCAGAGAATAAGGAATCAGCCGCAAACCTTGCTCCCGCCTCAATAGCGGTAAACTTCACATAGCTCCAGTGTTTCTCGCCTTCCGGGCCTTCCATGGCATACAACCAGGCGCCGCCTACTGTAAAATCCATCGACTTAGTTTTGGCTACCCAGGGTTTTGGCCCCCACCACTTTTCAAGCATGCCGGGGTCTGTCCAGGCTTTCCATACTTTTTCAATTGGTGCATTAAACTCGCGTACCACGTGAATTTTTTTGGCCGCAATGTCTTTTTCAAATACAAAATTGTTTGTCATGATTATTTAGTTTATAAGTCATTTAATAGGTTGTCTAACTGGTCGAACCGGGTCTCCCACATCTTGCGGAAAGCTTCCATCCAATGGTCTATTTCTTTCATTTTATCCATATTTAGCTTGTAATAAATTTCACGTCCGCGTTGATCCTGATCAACGGCACCGCATTCGGCCAATATTTGTATGTGTTTTGATACCGCTTGCCTGCTGCTGTCAAAGTGCCCGGCGATGGCATTGGGTGTCATAGCTCCTACGGTTAGCAGCATGAGTATGGCCCTGCGGGTAGGATCGGCTATGGCCTGGTAAATATCTCGTCTCATATATATTTGCAACTGATTGATTGCAAATATATACGCAATTGTTCGGTTGCGCAAATATTTTTGAAAATATTTTAGCCTCTTTGATATCATACCTAATGGCTAATAGCAAGCACTTTCAATAAACAAGAAGTGATTTGTAAAAAACCAGGTGAGAAATATTGCAATAATTAGCCGATCTCTAATCTCCGACTCCGATTAACTAATCTCTAATTAACTGATCTCTAATCTTTAAGCTCAATTAACTAATCTCTAAAATCAATTCAACTCCGGGTTCTCCGGGAAGTTGGCGATATGAGCATAGCGCTGCCCTAATCCGATGACCACCTCGCGCCACAGGTTTTGTTCGTCGTGGGTAAAAACTGCTTCGGGTTTAAATTGATCTGTCACTATCCAGGTATCCTCGGCTATTTCATCTTCCAGTTGCCCCGGCGTCCATCCCGAATAAGCTGCGAAAAATTTGATCTCGTCTTCAGTTAGCTGATAGTTGGATACCAGGCTTTTTACCGTTTCAAAATCGCCACCCCAAAAAACACCTTCGGCTATTTCAATGCCGCCTTCAATTTTGTCGGGACAGCGATGAATAAAATGCAGGGTGTCCTCTCCTACCGGTCCGCCGGTATATACAGGCATTTCAGAATAAGGCAGGTCGGGCAAAAGGTCGCCAAGCATATACTCACTGGTGTGGTTTAATACAAAACCCATTGCCCCGGCGGCGCTGTATTCAGTTATTAAAATAACCGATCGCCTAAAGTTGGGGTCCATCATAAAAGGTTCAGATATCAGCAAACGTCCGGCTGCGGGCGAAGTAGTGCTCAGCATATAGTTTTAAAATATTAGTTTAATAACGTAAAATGTAAAAATAGGTTCATTTATTAAATTATAAAATACCCACTTAACATACGGCACAATTAATTTGTAAGTTTGCAATAATGAACCAGGAAGACATACAAAATATACGAAGCGAATACCTTGCGGCCTCCCTGTCTGAAAATGACGCCAACGCCGACCCGATAAAACAATTTGATAAATGGTTTAATGAAGCTTTAAAGGCTGAGGTTCAGGAGCCTACCGCCATGACGCTGGCCACTGCCACACATGATGGCCGCCCGTCAGCAAGGATCGTATTGCTGAAAGGATTTGACAACAACGGCTTTGTTTTTTACACCAATTACCTGAGCCGCAAGGGAAAAGAGATAGCAAAAAATCCATTGGGCGCCTTGATATTATTTTGGGGTACCCTGGAAAGACAAGTACGCATCGAAGGCACAATAGAGAAGATCAGCAAGGAAGATTCGATCAAATATTTTCATACCCGGCCCCGGAAAAGCCAGATGAGCGCAGTGATATCGCCGCAAAGCCAGGAAATATCCGACCGCGGCCTTTTGGAGAAGAAATGGCAGGAAGCAGAGACCGAATATGGTGAAAATGAGATCCCAAAACCATCCTTCTGGGGTGGCTATGTTTTAAAACCGCGTTTAATAGAATTTTGGCAGGGTAGACAAAGCCGTCTGCATGATCGTATCTTATATAAGAAAATTGACAACAAACACTGGAAAAAAGTACGCCTGGCACCATGAATCTTGCAGAGATCAGAACATTATTGGAAGAAAAATTTGGCGAAAGTGTGGTAATTGGTGAGGAAACAACAGGCCTGCAGCCTGCCTTGCTGATCGACCCTGACCGTATCGCCGATGTTTGCCTTGAGCTGCGGGACAATCCAAAAACTTATTTCGACTTTCTTTCCTGCCTGAGCGGGGTTGATTATGGCATCGAAGCTAATCGTTTTGGCGTGGTTTACCATTTGGCATCCATCCCATATCAAACACAACTTACTTTAAAGGTAATCAGGGACAATGACCGAGACCTTGAAAATCTACCATCATTCCCGACAGTATCATCCGTTTACCGCACTGCCGACTGGCACGAGCGCGAGGCATTTGATATGATGGGAATATTTTTTGAAGGCCACCCTGATTTGAGAAGGATTTTATTACCTGATGACTGGGATGGATACCCATTGAGAAAAGATTATAAGGCTGCTGAATATTATAAAGGAATTAAGATAGATTGATTTCGAATTTCGGATTTACAATTTCGAATTTTAAGAATGGATAAAATTGAATTGCAAAAGAGGACACAAAAATTTGCTGTAAGTACTATTAAGTTTATAGAGACTTTACCTAATAGAAGAGCATTGAATGTGTTATCTAATCAATTATTGAGAAGCTCATCTTCAGTAGGCGCAAATTATCGCTCCGCCTGTAAAGGTAAATCTGTTGCAGATTTTATAAACAAGATAACCATCTGTGAAGAAGAGGCTGACGAATCAATTTACTGGCTGGATTTAATGATAGAATCTGAGTTGATCGATCCGGGTCCTTTGGTAAATTTAAAAAAAGAAGCTACAGAATTGACTGCTATATTTACAGCGATTGGTAAGACTACTAAAGAAAATCAAAAGAAGAATAAAAAATAAATAAATTCGAAATTGAACATTCGAAATTCGAAATACGAAGAAGCGTTAGAACGATACACCCAGAAGATCACTGAGGCAGCCACTGAGGATATGGTGCTTAACATGGGCCCTCAGCATCCGTCTACACATGGGGTTTTACGTCTGGAGCTGATAACCGATGGTGAGATCGTTAAAGAAGTGATCCCTCACATGGGTTACCTGCACCGTTGTTTTGAAAAACATGCTGAGTCGCTCACCTACCAGCAGACTATCCCTTTTACTGATCGCATGGATTACCTCGCATCCATGAACAACAGCCACATCTGGACTATGGGCGTTGAACGGATGATGGGCATTGATAAGGATATCCCCAAACGTATAGAATATATAAGAGTACTCGTTTGCGAGCTGAACCGCATTGCATCGCACCTGATCGCTATTGGTACTTACGGCATTGATATAGGCGCCTTTACCCCTTTCCTGTGGTGCTTCCGCGACAGGGAGCACATTATGGGTATGCTGGAATGGGCCTCAGGCTCACGAATGCTGTACAATTACATTTGGGTGGGCGGTTTATTTTATGATCTGCCCGTTGGATTTGAGGAACGCTGCCGCGAATTTGTAGATTACTTCAAACCCAAAATGATTGAGCTGAATGAGCTATTGACCGAAAACCAGGTGTTCATCAGTCGTACTGCCAATGTAGGCGTGCTGCCGATGGATGTAGCCATTAATTACGGCTGCTCCGGCCCTATGCTGCGTGGTTCGGGCCTTAAATGGGATCTGCGGCGCATCGATGGCTATTCTGTTTACCCTGAACTGGATTTTGAGATCCCGATAGGCAAAGGTGAAATGGGTACATTGGGCGATTGCTGGGACAGGTATAAGATACGCGTGGATGAGATAGAGCAATCCCTCAAAATTGTAGAGCAATGCCTCGACCGCCTGCAAAAAGAATTGAAACGCACACCCGATTTTGACCCACGCGCTAAAATGCCGCGAAAAATAACGCCAAAAGCCCAGGACTTCTATATCCGCGGTGAAGGAGCCAAAGGTGAGTTAGGCTTCTACTTCGTGGCCGACGGCCGTTCAGAAATACCCACACGGGTAAAGTCCCGCGGCCCGAGTTTCTGCAACCTGTCGGTATTACCCGCCATCGCCAAAAACGTAATGATCGCCGACCTGATCGCTATAATAGGCTCAATAGATTTTGTCTTGGGAGAGGTGGACAGGTAGATTTTGATGTGCGAATTTGCAGATGTGCAAATGTGCAGATGACTTTTATTCAAAGCTTATACAAATTCATCCAATAAAAATGCCCTTCAACTGAAGAGCATTTTTTATTTTCATCTGCACATCTGCATATTCACGCATCTGCACATCTAAAAATCATCTGCACATTTGCATATCTGCAAATTCGCACATCAATAAACCTTCACCATAAACACATAATTCTTCAGCCTTTTCACCTGTTGTACACGGGTCAGGTTGGCTAATGTGTTTTGGGTATTTAAAACAGGTGTATGTGTTAATGAATCCGTTGGGATATTGTTGATGGCATTGATCAGGTAGCTTGATTTCAAAGCAAAGTGTACCCCCTCAAGGCGGGTTTCCTTAGCCTTTACGATACCAATAATATTTCCTTTGCTATCCAGTAACGGACCGCCGCTGTTACCAGGATTGATGGGAACTGATATTTCATAATCCAGCGTATCATTATTCAAACCGTTTGCAGATGTCAGTCTGCCTTCCCCGTATACCCCCGAATCCTGCGGATAACCGTAGGTATAAATATTTTCAGCCAGGTCGCCTTCAGCATGTTTAAATGTATAAGGTATAGCGCCCAGTCCTTTAAACGAGGTATCAGTTATTTTTAAAATAGCAATGTCGTTCTGCGGTTCTTTGTAAATCACCGAAGCTTTAAATGATTTTCCGGCAGCATTTTGAACGTATACCGAATCATTATCGCTGATCACATGGTAACTGGTCGCTATCAATCCCCCCGAAGTAATAGCAAAGCCGGTACCCCTGTATTTATCAATTGGCAAAGGTCTTTGACTCGACTTGATATCATCTATTGATTTAATGATCCTTTGATTGGCATGGTTCAGGTTATCAACCTTCCTGCCCAGTTCGGTATATGATGTATTGTTATTCAAATACCCTGTAAAAAACAAGGTGCCCAACACCGCAAAAATGGCTATCGAAGCGGCCACAGATATTTTTGAATGATGATCGCGCCATAGCTGTATGATCCATGACGGATGGATGGTCACCTCTTCGGCAATTGTATGCACATCTATTTCGTGATGGATCGCGTTCAGCCTGTTCTCTAAGGCCACACGCTCGCCATATTGCTTTAGCAAGCCTGTAAACTGCTGATGTTCGATCACACGGATATCAACTTCTGCATTTTCTCTGCGAAGTTGTTCAAACGCATTACGCTCATCGGCGCTCATTTCGCCGTTAAGGTAGCGGTCAATCACTTCTAATAGTTGCTCATCTCTCATATCGATACTCCTCTATTTTTGCTGAAAAAATAATTTCTTCAACCTTTGCAGGCATTTATACTTTTGTGTTTTGGCGTTATCCGCATTGGTATAGCCAAAATCCTCGCAGATCTCCTGCATCGATCTGTTATGGATATAAAAATTTTCAATTATAGTTTTGCAGGGCTCACCCAATAATTGCAGGGCGCTTTGCATTTTACTAAATTGTATGTCCCGTTCGTTATGCTGCTCCACCTCATCCTCAACCGGCAAATATTCCTGAAAATCGTGGATATCACCTGCATACCGGTTCATCTGGCTCAGCCTTTTTAACCATAGTCTCCTGCAAACAGAGTAAATAAAGGTCTTCAGTTTGCTGTTCAGCTCAAAGTCGCCTTTTTTTATTTTGTTATAAAGAACAATTATGGCTTCCTGGTAAATATCCTTGGCATCATCAGCTGTACCATTATTATTGATGATCAGCTGCATCACCATCGGGAAATAAGCCACGTACAGCCTCTTAATCGCACTTTCTGAATTATTTAGAATACCAAAAACAATCTCGCTGTCCGTTGGCGTCGTACTCTTCAAGTCTATACTCACTACTTAATACTATTTATGCGAAATTGTAACCCACTTATTGTTAAATAAAATAAAAACAAAATTAAAAGTATTGCGGTTATCTGCTTGTATTTCTTTCAACTTTACAACAATTATTAAATCATTCATTTATTAACACCATGAAAAACATCAGTAAATTAGGTTTAGCGGCATTTATAGCATTGTCATTTGCCGCTTGCAAAGGAACAAGTTCCACCAGCACTACAGACACCACCAAAGTTGTTGATTCAACCAAGACCACTGTAGTGGATACCACCAAAAAGGATACCGCCAAAATGGCTCCGGATACAACTCATAAGGATACTACCAAAAAGCCTTAACCCGAACCATTAATTCCGGTTAATTCAAGAAGGTAACCCTATTACGGGCTACCTTTTTTTATATTTTTTGCCGGGTTACCTTTCTAAAGTCCGCAGTATCAATGCAAAACTTTAACGATAACCATTATGAGAAATTTATTCAAAACGGGGCTGTTCGCCTTCGCTGTTTCGGTTACAGTATTTGCCTGCGATCCGCCAAAAACAAATTCAGAAAAAACGCCGGTAGATACGGCATCAAAAACTATCGACACTGCAAAAAAGGCTACTGTTGATTCTACCGGGAAAGATTCGGTCAAAAAATAAATAATAAGTGATGTTTTTTGTTTTGGGGTCGCCGGTGTTAGCCGGTGGCCTTTTTATATCTATTATATTAAACTACCTATTACATAGATAAATACGATATTTTTCAAAAATCATGGGTTACCTTTTTCAATTTGCTGTATTAATGCAAAACATTAAACAAAAACACATAACATGAAAAATTCATTCAAATTAGGTTTCTTAGCTCTTGCTATCGCTGTTTCTGCTGCTGCTTGCAAAGGTAACTCATCTGCTTCATCTGCTGATTCAACTGCTAAAGTTGATTCTGCTGCTACTGCAGCTCCTGCTGACACTGCTGCTAAAGCTGACACTTCTAAAGCTGCTGCTGACACTACTAAAAAAGACACTACTAAGAAATAATAACAACTGTAACGAACTAAATTATTTTAGTTTTTTCTGTTGATTTTTAGTTTTTTACACTTTTAGAAGGTAATCTCTAATTTTTTTAAAATTATGGGTTACCTTTTTTCATTTATTGTATTAATAGGCAAAACTATTAATCACTTATTAAAAAAACTAAAATGAAAAATTCAATCAAAATCGGTTTCTTAGCTTTAGCTATCGCCGTTTCTGCTGCTGCATGTAAAGGTAAAGGTGGCGCTTCTGCTGCTGATTCTGCTAAAATGGCTGACTCAGCTAAAATGGCTGATTCAGCTAAAATGGCTACTGATACTGCAAAGAAAGACACTGGCATGAAAATGTCTGCTGACACTACTAAAAAAGACACTACTAAGAAATAATTTCTTAAGTCTTACCACAAAAAACGCCTCCTGGTCTATTCCCGGAGGCGTTTTTGTGTTTATTTACCCCTGAATAATGATGCGATCCATATAATAATAGCGATCACGATCACCACCGCAAGTATTCCCACTACTGCGCCTGCTTTAAAAATCCCGGTTATAACCGAGCATCCGCTCAGGGCAACCATTGCCACGGCGAACAATAATAAATTTATTTTTTTCATTGGAGATTGATGTTTAGATAGATATATCCTACTACAAAAAAGCTATATGAAAGTTTGGTTTTGAGTTGATTAAGTAAAGTGGTTGATTGAGTTGATTAGGTTATAAACGCAGTCATACAAACTCATTGAACCAACTTAATCTAACTCAATACAACTTAATCTAACCTAATCAACTTATTCAACCTAATCCAACCCAATCAACTTAATAAACCTATCAACAAAACCCCTAACTTCGCCCCCATACACCTTGCTATGAATACTCCTTTGTTATCCATTAATAACGCCCTGCTCAAATTAGGCAGTACTCCTGTTTTTACCGGTTTAAACTTCCAGATCAGTAAAGGCGAGAACTGGGCCCTGGTAGGCGAAAGCGGTTCGGGCAAAAGCGCATTGTTAAATACCATAGCGGGCAAATTTCATCTCGCAGGCGGCAGCATCCGGTATCATTTCCACGAGGCATTTTTAGAAAAGCATCAGACCAATGATGCCCACCTTACTTTTCACCGACTGATTGCTATGGTCGAATCCAAGCATCATTTTCGTAACCTGTCCAATACCAGCGACTTTTATTATCAGCAGCGTTACAACTCTTCGGATTCGGAAGACGCCTTGACGGTTGAGGAATACCTGCTTGGCATCAAACCCTATTTTGATACGCCTGCTTACTGGAATTTTGACAATACCCTGCAGCGGATGCATTTGGAAACATTACGCAGCAAGCAGCTGATCAAATTATCAAATGGTGAAACCAAACGCCTCATGGTCGCCGCTGCATTGCTGAAAAATCCGGTGCTGTTGCTGCTCGACAGTCCCCTTTCGGGTCTTGATGTACAAACCAGGGCCGAATTCAGTTCCATTATAGCTGATATTACCACCTGGGGCATTACAGTGATCATGGCTACTTCTCCGTTTGAAATACCGGAAGCTATTACGCACGTTGCTGTATTAAAAAATGGGGCTATAGCACAGCAATCTCCCGTTAGTGATTTTGATCCATCCCAGTTCAGTCAAACCGCAAAGGAAAAGCTGGACATTACCGAACTTACTGCCCTGCTCAACACTGGCAACGATCCGACTTATGACTGGATAGTGAAAATGGACAAGGTAAACATCAAATATGGGGACAAAGAGATATTAAAAAATGTTGATTGGCAGATCAAACAAGGTGAGCGCTGGGCATTGCTCGGCCCAAATGGTGCGGGCAAATCCACTTTATTAAGCCTGATCAATGGAGATAACCCGCAGGCCTACGCCAATGACATTATGCTATTCGACCGTAAGCGCGGCACCGGTGAAAGCATCTGGGACATCAAAAGCAAAACCGGGTTTGTATCGCCGGAACTATACCAATACTTTCCTACCGATAACAGCTGCCTGCAGGTAATCGAATCTGGCTTTTATGATACCATGGGACTCTTCCGCCCCAGCGACCCGAAAAAAGCAGCCATTGCCCTGCGCTGGATGAAAGCTTTGGAGATAGATAAATACGCACGCGTATTATTGAAAAACATACCGGCCAGTTCACAGCGCCTTTGCCTGCTGGCCCGCGCCCTCATCAAAAACCCCACACTCATTATACTGGACGAGCCTTGCCAGGGAATGGACACCCACCAGCAGCTACACTTCAAAATGCTGATCGATACCATTTGTGAGTTGAGCAACGTAACGCTTATCTATGTAACCCACTACCAGCACGAGATACCCGATAGCGTGGATAAGGTTTTGAGATTGGATAAGGGGCAGGTAATAAACTAACGTGTCGCAAATAGCCCCATAGGGGCTCCCTGTTTATAACAAAATAAAACAACAATTGAGCTCCATCGGAGCTTCCTTTTCTACCTATAGAAGGAAGTTCTGGGAGCTTTTATACAGGCGGAATTTTTCTATAAACAGATTGCTCCGATGGAGCTTAAGCCCGCATCATTGAGATGAACGCAGCGAAGAAGCAACTTGAAACTGTATAAAGCGAATAATAAGGATGAGTCTATTTCAAACTACTTCCATAGGTCTTTGGTGTCAATTTTTACACCTTTCCCATTTTTAATATCTTCTCTTCCTTGAAGTATTTTTTCAACAAACTCTGGATCATATGGACTTTTCTCAGATTTGAAATCAATTTTGAGCGCTTTAATTACTGCTTTTAGAGCTGTTAATTGTTCTTTGGTCTTAGGTTGTACAATCAGCGTTTCCATATACAAAAATACATATTAATTAAATCATATAAATAAAAAATTGCGGGTTAGAAGTTTATGTGATGATGATATAACATCTTGCAGTTGTCTTTCTCCAGTAAAAATCCTTCCATCGCCCTTCCCTTTAACCTTTCTCCTTTCACCTTTCACCTCCTACTTCGTATCTTTGTTGTATGAATACTGCCGATCTGCTGCAACGCGCATTAAATTTTGATTTTTTGAGCATGGACGAGGGGGTACACCTCTATCACCACGCTCCCACGTCCGAATTAATGTATGTTGCCAACGAGCTGCGCAAAAAGCAGGTGCCGCATGGTAAAGTCACCTGGCAGATAGACCGCAACGTAAATACCACCAACGTTTGCATCGCCAATTGCAAGTTCTGTAACTTTTTCCGCAGACCAGGTCACGAGGATAGCTATATTACCGATATAGAAACTTATAAGCAGAAGATAGAGGAAACTTTCCGCTACGGCGGCGACCACGCAGGCACCATCTCGGTGCTGGGCGGCGGGCTCCCCACCGGCCACCGGCACCACCACTGCGGCCCGGCCGGCGGCCATGCCAGCGGCGCGACCTCCGGTGCGAGCGGTGACACCGGGGCGACCGGTGCCACCGGCGCCGCGGGCAGCACCTCGCTGACGAACGGTGGCGACGGCGCC
>JBEHXM010000112.1:0-16879 GCA_048498695.1 Bacteroidota bacterium | reverse complement strand
CTCTTTTGAACGGAGGAAGAAAGAAATTGCCCAATTAAATAATAAACATACCGCCAGGATAAGTCCGAGCAAAACGGAATTACCATACGATCTGAACACGATGGCCATCGTTACACAAAGTGCATTTAAGGTGATCAGTATCAATGTAGTTTGCAAGTGCGAAAAACCAAGCCTTAACATACGGTGATGGATATGTTTCCGGTCAGCTGTAAAAGGCGATACCCCGTTTGAGATACGTAATATAAAAACCCTCAAAGTATCAAATATGGGGCCTATCAATATAGCTACTGATAGTGCAGGAGCTGAGTAAATATCAGGTGATTTAATCGGGGTGAATTTATTCAGCTCAATAAATTTAATGGCTATGACTACCGATATTAAGCCAATCAGCATAGAGCCGGTATCGCCCATAAATATTTTAGCCGGTGTAAAGTTAAATTTCAGGAAGCCTATGATAGCGCCTACCATGGCTAACGAAACTGCTGCCAGATCATACTGATGCATATAGATGAATAAACCGGCAAAACAACCGTTTGCGAACACCCCGGTCACACCCGCCAAACCGTCGATACCATCGATCAGGTTAAAGGCGTTGACTATAAGGGTAATCGTCAGAATAGATAATAGGACACTTGGCCAGTAAGGCAGATTATAAATATAAAATATGCCGTACATGCTTGTTAACCGTATATTTCCCATCAATACCAGGATGGCTGCTACAATAAATTGTATGACAAACTTCGTACGCGAGTTAACGCCCGAAAGATCGTCCTTGAGCCCCATTGCAAATAAAATAATACAAGCCGTTAGCAGGTAATTTATTGGCAATGATTTATCAGTCATGCTGAACAGCAAGGAAGTAATGGTAAAGCTGACAAAGATGGCTACACCACCCAAACGGGGTATGCCATGATCATGTTGTTTCCTGAAGTGTCCAAGGTCGTCATATAAATGCCTGGCAGTCGCTACGTGCAGGATGGATGGGATGGCAAGAAGGGAGATCAGCATTGAAGCGATCACTATAATCACGTAATAAACCAAGTGAGACGAGTGTAGAAATTCTGCCATTTAATATAAATGTTAGGGGATCAGTTATATGGTGCCCAAAGTAATCAAATTTTCCTACTTGTTAAAAAATTGCACAATCTTGCGCAGCGGCTTAAAAAAGATAGTGATAAATGGCCATAAAATATTGTTATTATGCATGGCTTTCAGGTCGTTACGCATTGCTTGTACGCGATTCATCAAGCTTTTGTTGCTTATTCCGCCGATGCCCATTTTTATCATTACTTTATTATGGTAATGTACGTGGGTCTTATCAAGGTGTATAAATCGTAACATCAGTTCATAATCGGCAGCACTGCCATAATCCAGCTTGTAATTTCCCAGTTCCCGGAACAGATGGCGCCTGCAGTAAAATGTGGGGTGGGGTGGCATCCAACCCCAGTTAAACTTCCCGCTCTGATACCGGCCGGAACGCCATTTACGAATGGTTTTTCCGCTTTGATCTATGTAGTCCAAATCACCATATAATATGTTAGTATTTTTTTCGGCAAATACCATGGCCACATCGCTCAGGACCTCATCGTCCGCAAAAAAATCATCGGCATTTAAGGTTCCGACAACCTCTCCGGTAGCCAGGGCAATTCCCTTGTTCATCGCATCGTATATTCCTCCATCTGATTCACTCACGAACGCATAGATCTTATCCTGGAACCTGTTAATAATTTTCACTGTATCATCGGTAGAACCTCCGTCGATCACGATATATTCGATAGGATTGAATTTTTGTTTCATCACCGAAGTGAGGCAACGCTCAATCGTATCCTGGGCATTATAAGCCACGGTAATCAATGATATTTTAAAATCCGGCATTTATGAAAATTACCCTTTTAATATAAGCAAATTATGGTATTTTTGAAATCGATGTGTAATGTAACCAAATGCACAATTTTATATCCATGCGTTTTTTCCACACCCTAATTTTTTACGGCCTTTTAGCTATCACATTGGTCTTTGGTTCCTGCACTTTTAAGCAGCAGCAAGTATTATTTCAACAGCCAAACGGGATTGTTGAAAACGTGGAACCGGCAAAGCAGCGAGTTGGCTCAGGAACCAGCGATTATCAGATTCGATCACAGGATATCCTCCAGATCAGGAATTTGCAAAGCACTAAATATCTTGTCGATGATGGAGGTGGTACCGGTGGTGGTGGGGCTTCAAATACCGCACAGGGACAGTCATTTCAGGTGGAAGATGACGGGACCGTTGTATTGCCGGTCATCGGACATGTCGTGGTAGGAGGCCTCACCAGGGTTGAGGCGGCCAAACAAATTGAAGACTTGTACCGTAAAAACCTGTTGAAAGACCCCATTATAGAACTGAAGATCATCAACCTGAAAGTAACTGTTCTGGGTGAGATCAAGAATCAGGGAAATTTTCCCCTGGTAAAGGATAAAACTAATTTAGTTGAAATGATTGGTGAGGCTGGAGGATTAACGGATAAGGCGAATGAAAAGGACATCAAAATAGTTCGGGGAGATCCCAAACACCCCGAAGTCACACAGATCGACCTGAGCAAAATAGAAACTTTAGCGGACCCGCGGATCATTCTGCAGAATAATGACATCATCTATATTGCCCAGAACAAACGTGCTATAAAAAATGATCAGCTGGGAAGTTTTTCAACAACGGTTTCTCCGATCCTGATTGTATTGAACACCGCGCTAATTATTTTTACGCTAATACGCCGCTAATGCAAGAGACCGATAACATTGTCAGAAAATTAGCAGACCAGGAAGTTGATTATTTCAAGATCGCCAAAATTCTGCTCAGCAGATGGTATTGGATTGTATGCTCTGTCGTTCTTTGTTTGAGTATCTCTTTTATTTACTTGTGGTATACGCCAAAAACCTTTGCTACTTCGGGAACATTAAAGCTGGAGGAAAAGAAATCTGAATTTTCCGACCTGGTTGGCGTAATCAGCAATAATGACCGTGGACCCTCAAAGATACAGAGTGAGATATTTGTTTTGCAGAGCAGGACGCTCATACTTAGTGCAATAAAAGACCTGGACTACCGCGTAAGTTTTTATATTTCCGGCCGCGTTCGGACAACTGAGGTTTACCCCCTTAAATTATTGGATATTCAGTTGCTGAAATTTGATAGTCTGAATTTTTTCCGGGACCCGATCGCTTTTAAACCTCTTGGCGTGGGAAAATTCGTACTTAGCTATCTCTCCAGGGGGAAATTGGTAAATTCTGTACATCGTTATAATGAACCCATAAGTATTGGAAATACTGCGTTTAGTATTAAAAATCCGGGCAACCTTGCTAAAGGCACCACGTTCTCTTTCAAATTTAATATACCCGAAGACTTTATAGGCCGTGTCAGATCCGGTTTGCGGACCAGTGAGATCGTCAAAAACTCAAATATTATTTCGTTGCAGGAGACCGATTCGAATCCTCAATTTGCAGCTGACGTGCTGAATGCATTAATGGTTGAATATTTGAATTATGACAAAAACCAGAAAACGCAGTCTGCCACGCAAATGATCCGTTTTATTGATGACCAGCTCAATTCGCTTTCAAAAGAGGTGAAAGGGTCGGAGAATTCCATTGCCGTATTCAAAAAGAATTCAAAAATAATGGATGTAACGGCATCTTCCGACCTTGAATTTAGTAAGATCAAGGAATTGGAAACCCAGCGGGCTTTATTGAAGATGCAACTGTTGGCAATCGACCAAATGAAGGAGCAGATCGCTAAAGAGAAGGAAAACATTAACCTGAATTTAAGTATTGAGGGTTACGCAGACCCTACGCTCACGGCACTTGCAACCGATCTTCAGAATCTCCTGGTCGAAAGGGCTACACTCCTTAAAACTTACAACAACAGCTCGCAAACGATCAGGGACATTGATCAGCAAATTTTGCAGATCAAGAATACAGCATTAAATAGTATAAATACATTGAGTGATAATGTAAATAAAAGTATTGCATTCCTTGATCATCAGCTTGCACAGCGCGACTTGAAATTAGCCACGTTGCCGGTAGCGGAAAGGGACATGATCAGTTTGAAACGCGATTTTGAGATCAATGATAAAGTGTATTCATTCCTTTCGGAAAAAAGGCTGGATGCGCAGATCAGCCGCTCTGCAATACTGCCCGGGGCGACTATTATTGAACCAGCACAACCCAATTTCGCCCCTGTATCGCCTGACGAGCATACCATTAACCGGACTGCGATCATTGCAGGATTAGCCATCGGGCTGGGCCTGATTATCATTGTGAGGATATTGAACCCCTATATTTTCGACAAAGAAACGATAGAAAGCCTTACTACGGTACCCATAATCGGGGTGATCCGTAAATTTCCTGAAGCCATTGATGAAGACAATACCCAGATATTGGCGATCAGCCGGCCCAAATCTGTTTTTGCGGAATCCGTTCGTGCCGTCCGGACCAATTTGAGTTTTGTCGCATCAGATAAAAAAAATAAGATCATTTGTGTGACTTCGGAAGTGGCCGGCGAAGGCAAATCCTTTGTAACGGTCAATCTGTCGAGCACTCTTGCACTGATCGATAAAAAGATCATCCTGATCGCAGCCGACTTACGCCGGTCACGTTTGCATAAGACCTTCAAAATGAGCAATGACATGGGGTTGAGCAACTATTTGGCCAACCAGATCCAATTGGAGGATATGATCAGGCCTACAGGTCAGCCAAATCTGGATATTATTTTGTCCGGACCTGTTCCGCCGAATCCTTCTGAACTGCTGCACAGTGCAAAAATGAAGATATTGCTTGAAGAACTTAAAAAGACCTACGATATTATTATGATCGATACAGCGCCGATCGGCCTGGTCTCAGACTCTGTACCGCTGATACGGATGAGCGATATTAATATTTTTGTGATCAGGTCAGGGAAGTCGAAATATTATGCCGCTTCTGTTCCGCAAAGACTGGCAAACGAATATAATTTGAAAAATACAGTGATCATTTTAAATGCATTTGCAGAAAACCTGCTCCATGCGAGGTATTATTCGACAAAATTTACCGGTGAGAATCAGGGATCACATTATTATTATTACTCAGACTATAGCGGTTATGAAGGATCTGACTATTATCTGGATGAAGAAAGGCACAAGTGGTGGGATTTACGCAGGTGGTTCAAATAAAAGGCGCTTCATAGTACATGGTTAAAAGTTCAAAAACTGGTGCGACGAGGTGGTACCCGGTTTATACGCACCCACGGGCCGAGAAAAAAGCGCACGAAAGCCTTCTGATTAAAGGTATCGAAACCTATCTGCCATTAAGACGCCAGCTTAAGCAATGGAGTGACCGGAAAAAATGGATAGACGAGCCCTTTATCAAATCTTACTTGTTTGTGCGGATAGCTGAACGTGACCAGGCAGAAGTATTAATGACCAGGGGAATTGCCCGCTTCATTTATTTTGGCGGAAAAATTGCGTCCATGCCAGACCAACAGATAAATGACCTGAAGTTATTGATGACCAGTTCGCTCGAATTAGAGATCACCGAGGAGAATTTGCTTCCCGGTGAGCGGATCGTTTTAAAAGCCGGCCCTTTAAAGGGGATGACCGGAGAGGTGATATCGTACCGTACCCAGAAGCAACTGGCACTGCGCCTGGAGAACCTGGGCCTTTCCGTGATCGTTCATGCGTCAGCGTCGCTGATCGAGAGATTTTAACGGCAGATAATACGCATTCTATAATGTGTAAGTGGCATTTTTTATTTTAATTTAATGCCATTAAATTAAAATAAAAAGCGGTCAAATATTAAATTTAAATCGCTGAATATTAATAAGTTGCAAAATATACCTGTGACTTACCCGGCGAAGCTATGAATAAAACCCGACTATGTGCCGTATCGCAGGGATGATCTCAGCTAACTTAGATCCGGCGGAAATTCGTGAAAAAGTAATGATCATGTGTGATAGCCTTGTTCACGGAGGACCGGATGACGGTGGAATTTATAGCGATGACCAAACAAAGACCGTTTTTGGCCATCGCAGGCTGGCGATTATAGATCTGAGTAATAATGGGCATCAACCGATGGCCGACGTGCAGCAAAAAGTTTGGATCACGTTCAATGGAGAGATCTATAACTATTTGGAATTAAGAGATCAACTGAAAACTTTAGGCGCTTCGTTCCGTTCTCAAACCGATACTGAAGTGATCATTGCTGCTTATATCTTTTGGGGAATGTCAGCGTTTTCGAAATTGCATGGCATATTTGCATTTGCTTTGTATGATACCGAAAAAGCATTAACCTATCTGGTAAGGGATAGTTCTGGCATAAAGCCGCTTTATTACCATATAGAAAACGGGCAGATGAGCTTTGCATCCGAAGTACGGGCTTTAAAAAAAGCAGGGATAGCAAATGAGTCCGATGCCAACTGGCAGATCAGGTTCCTGGCCTATGGTCACATTCCTGAACCCTATACCACTTTAAAAAATGTGTGCAGCTTGCCCAAAGGTGAATTTTTGTGCTGGCGTCATGATAAGAGCACTTACGAAAGACACTCCTATCATGTGATGAGCAACACACCACGTATTACGGATATCAGTGAGGCCCGGAATGCGGTACGGACAGCTTTAACACTTGCTGTAAACCGGCAGCTGATTGCAGACGCCCCGATAGGGGTATTTCTTAGTGGCGGCATCGATTCAAGTTTAATTACCTTATTGGCTAACCAGCAGAAGAAATCGCAGTTAAAAACTGTTTCAATCTATTTTAATGAAAGCGTCTACGATGAGCGAATGTACCAAAACCTGGTATTGAAAGAAATAGAAGGTGACAAATATGCACACCTGGTCACACAGCCGGATTTCGAACAAAACTTGCAGCAGATCATTTCCGATATGGATATGCCCACGACTGACGGCATTAACACCTGGTTTATCAGCAAATATGCGCATGAGGATGGTCTGAAGACCGTATTATCAGGTATAGGCGGGGACGAACTCTTTGGCGGTTATCCTTCATTTGCCAGGATCAAACATATCAGGACATTGCGAAAGTTTCCTGTGTTAATGTTTAAGGCAGGAAAATATATATCTTCTGACCGGTATCATAAAATCTCATACCTGAACTACAAACATCCCGTCGCTGATTATTTGTTACTCCGGGGACTTTACGCCCCTGACGACATTGCCGCAATATTAGATACCACGCTGGATAATATTGAAGACGTTTTATTCAGTAACCGGCGGTTGCCCTATGTACGTCGTTACGATGAGATGGATGCAGCCTGGTTTGAGACGAACCTGTATATGCAAAACCAATTATTGAGGGATACCGACGTTATGGGTATGAGCCATGGGCTGGAGATCAGGGTACCTTTGCTGGATGAAGATTTTAGAAGAGTGGCAGAAAATGTAGCCCCGGAGATCCGCTTCGATAATACTCAGCCCAAAAAGTTGCTGGTTGATAGTTTTACAGATATCCTCCCTGAAGCGATATGGAAAAGGCCGAAAATGGGATTTACATTTCCGCTGCAGGAATGGTTAAGGGAAAACGCGGAAATAAAAGACATCAACTCCTATCATGGTAAAAAAGCGCAACAGTTCATAAAGGCGTTTACAAATAATGCTATGCATTGGTCAAAAGCCTTCGCGTTATACCAAATCCGGGTACATGCGTAAAAATATAGTTCTTTATACCCTTCAAACTTTTAGCACGACCGGGGGAATCCAAAAAATGACCCGAACACTGGCGCATTCCTTATATCATATCTCAAAACAGGAAAGCTGGGTGTTCAGGCTTTTTTCGGTTTATGATTCAAGATATGATTTGATGGACCGTTATCTGCCGGCTGAAAATTATAAGGGTTTCAGTAATCATCGCCTCACGGTCGGCTTGAAAACAATCAGCGAGACGAACCGCAGTGATATCGTTATATTAAGTCATGTTAATCTTTCCCTGATCGGGATAACCGTAAAACTGTTAAATCCTAAATGTCAACTATGGCTGATCGCTCATGGCATCGAGGTTTGGCGGCCGGTAAATTTTGTAAAAAGAGCTTTTTTGCAACGGTTTTGCGACAAAATTATCTGTGTCAGCAAATTTACGAATGATCAGATGATCCTGAAGCATCATTCCGACCCTGGCAAATGTGTGATATTAAATAATGCGATCGATCCCTTTATTAAACTGCCGGACACTTTTGAAAAGCCTGAATATTTACTGAACAGGTATGGGCTGAATGCTGCCAACCAGGTAATTTTCACCTTGACACGGCTGGCCAATTCCGAACAATATAAAGGACATGAACAGGTGATCAAAGCAGTTAGCCATTTAAAAAAACGGTACCCTGCGATCAGGTACGTGCTTTCAGGGCAATATGATCAGGATGAGGAATTGCGTATACGGAAGCTCATCGATATTCACCAGGTAAATAAAGAAGTGATCCTGACCGGATTTTTGAAAGAAGAAGAATTAACGGATCATTTTTTACTGTCTGATCTGTTCGTATTGCCGAGTAAGAAGGAGGGGTTTGGGATCGTGTTTGTTGAGGCCCTTGCCTGCGGCCTGCCGGTCATATGTGGTAACGCTGACGGCAGTACAGACGCCATACGGAATGGTGAACTGGGCACGGCCATCAACGTCGATGACCTGAACGAACTGGAAAACACTATTGTACGGTATTTAGAAGAACCCTTGACCATCAGCGCCCGTTTAAAATTGCAACAGCAATGCCATCATTATTTTAATGAAGTACACTACAGGGATAATTTACGAAAATTGTTGATCAATGAGCCTATCACCTGACGAAGCCTGGGATATTAAAATTACTTCCCGAAATAGCTGGTTTGACTTGAAGATCAGGGATACCTGGCAATACCGCGACCTGCTTTTATTGCTGGTCAGGCGCGATTTTGTATCGTTCTATAAGCAGACGATCCTCGGGCCGGTATGGTTTTTCATACAACCGGTGATCACTATTATTTTCTACACATTTGTATTTGGCAATCTTGCGGGTATACCGACCGATGGTGTCCCCAGACCTTTATTTTACCTTGCCGGTACCATTTTATGGAACTATTTTTCTGATTGCCTTGTCAAAACGTCGACAGTATTCAGGGACAACAGCGCATTGCTTGGGAAGGTTTATTTTCCCAGGCTGATCATGCCTTTAAGTATTGTGGCATCATGCCTCATCCGGTTTACCGTACAGGCGATCCTGTTTATCCTTCTTTTGCTGTTTTACGCGACGAAAGGCAACGCTGCAGCGTTGAATGTTCAGGCATTGTTATTTCCATTGCTGATCATAATGATTGCAGCCCAGGGTCTTGGGCTCGGTATGATCATTTCAGCGGTGACCACCAAATACAGGGACCTGGCATTTGTTGTTAGTTTCGGGGTTCCTTTGCTGATGTATGCAACGACAGTTATTTACCCTCTTTCAGTTGCTGAAACTAAATTTCCAGCTTATGCCTGGGTCATTAAATATAATCCCGTCACCACGGTCATTGAGACATTCAGGTACGGGTTCCTGGGAAAAGGAAGTTTTAACTGGGAAATGCTTGGTTACTGCGGATTCGTTACATTAGCGCTGCTATTACTGGGGATCATAATTTTTAACCGGGTGGAAAAATCATTTGTAGATACGGTATAATGGGTAATGCGATAATTGCGGAAAACCTTTCGAAGGCCTACCAACTGGGTGATTTCGGAACAGGGACCATTTCGAGGGACCTCGAACGTTTCTGGGCAAGAATAAGGGGCAAGGAAGACCCGTTCACTAAGATCGGCGAAGAAAATGATCGTACGCAGAAGGGGAAAAGCGACGTTGTCTGGAGTTTGAGTGATCTTAATTTTGAGATTGGACAGGGAGAGGCAGTGGGTATCATCGGCCGCAACGGGGCAGGTAAAAGTACATTGCTGAAGATTTTGAGCCGGGTGACTTCGCCTACGACAGGTTCCGTTAAGATCAAAGGCCGTATCGCGAGTTTGCTGGAAGTAGGCACCGGATTTCATCCTGAGCTGACAGGACAGGAAAATATTTATCTCAACGGAGCCATCTTGGGAATGAGGAAGGCGGAGATCAAAAGAAAGTTTGATGAGATCGTGGATTTCTCCGGGATCGCCCGTTACATCGGGACACCGGTTAAAAGATATTCTTCAGGAATGTATGTCAGGCTGGCATTTGCGGTTGCAGCTCATCTGGAATCGGAAATTTTGATCGTTGATGAGGTGCTGGCTGTAGGGGATGCTGAATTCCAAAAGAAATGCCTTGGCAAAATTGGTGACGTCAGCAGGGGTGAGGGGCGGACTGTTTTATTTGTGACGCACAATATGGCGGCGATCAAAACCCTTTGTAACCGGGGCCTGGTACTTTCTAACGGAAAATTGATACTGGATGAGAAGGCGCCCGAAGCTATCAACTTCTATCAGGCGTCCAGCCAGCTCAACGCTTACTTTGAACACACAGGGGAACTCGGTTCTGCACCTGGTAATAGTAACATCAGGGTACTAAAGTTCAGCGTTGTACCGCTGTCCGGGAAAAGCATCAGTATTTCGACGGGTATTTGTTTTGAACTGATTTTTTACAATCAAAAAGAAAATATAAACCTCGATGCCACATTCGAACTCAAAAACGGAGATGAGGTGATCGTCTTCCATCATGGCGTCATGATAGCGTCAGATAAAGATGCAAAGCAGGGGATCTATACAGTCAGGGGATCTGTCCCTCCCCATTTATTGAATGCAGGGCATTATTCATTTAAATTGATCTTTGGTGAAAATCAACGTTACCTTTTATTTGGAATGGATGATTTTATCCGCTTTGAGGTGGAGAATGAAACTAAAGGCAGCAACAGTTTTTTATCGCCCGGCGTGGTCAGTCCGGATATCAAATACAAAGTAGATTATCAAACTGCTTAAAATGGACGAGCCTCAGATCATACATCTACCAAAATTCCTTGATGACAGGGGGAACCTTTCATTTATAGAAGAAAAAAAACATATCCCCTTTGAAATCGAAAGAACCTATTGGATATATGATGTTCCCGGCGGTGAAAAAAGGGGCGGACATGCTTATACCGACCTCCAGGAGTTCGTTGTTGCGCTAAGCGGCAGTTTTGACGTTCTTTTGCACGATGGCAGGCAAGAACTTCGTTACCATCTGAACCGTTCCTACTACGGCTTATATATTCCGAAGATGATGTGGCGTGAAATTGAAAATTTTTCCACCAACTCGCTGGCGCTCATCCTTGCCGATAAAAAATATGATGAACAGTTGTATATACGTGATTTTCAATTATTCCTGACTAAAAGAAATGCTCGATAAAACAACCGTATTTGACTGTAATATTATCCACCTGCCGCGAATACACAACCGCGCGGGGAATATTACGCCTGTTGAAAATAACAGGGATATTCCTTTTATGATCAAAAGGGTCTATTATCTTTATGATATCCCCGGGGGAGAATCACGGGCCGCTCATGGTCATCAAAAACTGGAACAATTTATCGTGGCGGCCAGCGGGAGCTTCGATATTACGATAGACGATGGCCTGAATAAGAAAACGATCCAATTGAACAGGCCCTATATCGGTTTGCATATCAAGCCGGGTATTTGGCGTGACATCGCAAATTTTTCATCCGGCGCCATTTGCCTGGTGCTGGCGTCACGGCTTTATGAAGAAAAAGACTACATCAGGGACTATTCAGTTTTCAAAAAGATGAAATCTACCAGATGACATTCCCGGTCAGAAAATTCGGGCTCATCTTTAGATTAGTTGAAGAAAGCGATGCGCCATTCATTTTAAGTTTAAGGACCGATCCTAAACTGGCACAACATTTATCAGCAACGGAAAACGATCTGGAAAGGCAAATAAGCTGGATCAGGGCATATAAGCAGCGCGAGGCGACAGGGGCGGAATATTATGTCCTGTATGAAAATGAAGAGCATTACCCGCTCGGACTGGTACGGTTATACAATATAACAGCCGAAACATTTACAAGCGGAAGTTGGATCGTTCGCCCTGGTACCGACGAATGGGTTGCTCTAAGGGCAGACCTTTTTATTTTCAGCTATGCCTTTGACGAGCTTAAGCTGAATAAATGTTTGATCGATGTTAGGAAAGAAAACAAAAAAGTCTTAAATTATCACAGAAGATTCTTTTCTGAGATTGGTGAAGACGAAGAAAATATCTATTTTGAGATGGACAGAGGGGAATATGAGCGTAAAATAAGATTCCTGAAAAGTGTATTAACAATTGATTAGATGATAAACCCTGAAAAATTTGTAAATGAATTTGCCCAACAGTTTGATGAAGTGCCGCCGGAGCAATTTTCAGCTGATACCCACTTCAAAGACTTTGAAGAATGGAGTTCGATGACGGCCCTTGCGATTATTGCCATGGTTGATGACAATTACGCAGTCCGCCTTACCGGCGACGAGATCAGGAAAGCGGTGACGGTAAATGATATCCTGACCGTGGTGAATGCTAAAATAAAATAAAAAGCGTGGCTTTTTTTAAGGCAAAGAACGTAAGCATAAAAGGTGTTGCTGCCTCCGTACCGCTATCTGTAAAGGAGAATTGCGACTACGGCGGGGAACATGGCATCAACGTGGAAAAGCTCATCCAAACCATTGGCGTGGAAAGAAGACACGTCGCAGATGCGGCAACCTGTACTTCCGATCTTTGCCTGGCAGCAGCGGAAAAACTGATCGCCGGATTGAAATGGCATAAAGGAGATATTGATGGCTTAATCCTGGTAACACAAACGCCGGATTATATTTTGCCGGCTACATCTCCGATCCTGCAAGACCGGCTTGGATTGTCAAAGGATTGTTTTACTTTGGATATATCCCTGGGCTGCTCTGGCTATGTCTATGGTTTAAGTACACTTGCAGGCTATATCCAATCGGGCATGATCAAAAAGGGGCTTCTTTTGGCCGGGGACACCATTACTAAACTTTGCTCGCCTAATGACAAAACCACCTACCCTTTATTCGGAGATGCAGGAACGGCAACGGCTTTGGAGTATGAACCCGGGACCGGGGGTATAGATTTTCATTTGGGCAGTGATGGCAGTGGTTTTAACAGTATTTTGGTGAAAGACGGGGGGAGCCGTTATCCTGCCGGTAAAGCTTCCCTGGAACAACAAAGCTTGGCTGAAGGTATTTCCTCTAATGCATTGCAATTGAAATTGGAGGGGATGGATGTTTTTTCATTCGGAATATCCCAGGCACCCCAGAGTGTACGGGAATTGTCAGATCGGTTTGCTATACCCTTGAATGATATCAATTATTTTTTCTTCCATCAGGCAAATAAGCTGATGAACGAACATATTCGCAAAAAGCTTGGATTAGATCCCGGGAAAGTACCGGGTTCGCTAAAAGACTTTGGTAATACCAGCAGCGCGAGCATTCCATTAACCATGGTAACCGAATCCGCAGAGGCATTGAAAACCACTCTTAATAAAATCCTTGGATGCGGTTTTGGCGTAGGGCTTTCATGGGGCAGTTTTTCATGTGTGACCAATAACTTAGTGATCCCTGAACTAATAAAAATATGAACAACAGCCGGGTATTGATAAATAAGACCATTTTGGTGACCGGTGCCTCATCAGGAATTGGCCGGTGCATCAGTATCGATTGCGCAAAAGCAGGAGCAAAATTGATTCTCACCGGAAGGGACCCGCAAAAATTGAGGGAGACTTTAAATGCACTGGAAGGGACGGGACACGAAATGATCGGGGGAGACCTGGCCGATGCGGGGTTTATTGATAGCTTGTGTGAACAACTGCCTTTATTGGACGGTATGGTTTATTCCGCAGGATTGATGAAATTACTTCCCCTGAAATTTATAAAAGCTGACGATATAGATGAAATATATAGTATTAATCTGCGTGCACCTGTACTATTAATTGCAAGGGTGTCAAAATTAAAAAAACTAAGGCGGGCCTCATCGGTTGTACTGATTTCTTCTGTCAGCGGTACGGTGATTGGAAATATAGGTCATTCGATTTATAGTGCCACCAAGGGCGGGCTACAGGCATTTTGCAAATCTGCCTCCCTGGAACTGGCAAAAAACGAGGTCCGTATCAATTGTATAGCGCCGGGTATGGTCGAAACCGAAGGTATGGACCGCATCGGCGAACAGGTATCCGCAGAAGGGATTGAATCAGATAAGAAAAAGTATCCGCTGTCACGCTACGGGAAGCCTTCAGATATAGCCTCTGCAGCCTTATTCCTACTGGGCGATGCAAGTGCGTGGATTACCGGAACGAATATGGTGATAGACGGAGGCTATACAGTGCAATAAGATGGAGGCATATTTAAAAGCTATTTCCTATTACCTGCCTGAACGGGTATTAGATAACAGCCAGTTGTCCACCGTGTTTCCTGAATGGAATGTTGAAAAGATCGCCGCTAAGATCGGCATTAATAAAAGACACATTGCAGGAGACAATGAATTTGCATCGGATATGGCAGTCTCAGCTGCGCGGAAGCTATTTGACGAACACCGGATCGCACCCGGGGAAATTGATTTTATCCTGTATTGCACACAAAGTCCGGATTACTTTCTTCCTTCCGTTTCCTGCATTATCCAGGATAAATTAAATATCCCGGTAACCGCCGGAGCGCTTGATTTTAATTTGGGTTGCTCCGGCTATATTTATGGCCTGGCGATCGCGAAAGGCCTTATCGCTGCTGGTATTGCGAAAAATATTTTGCTGCTTACCTCGGAGACCTATTCAAAATTCATTCACGGAGGTGATAAAGGCAACCGGACGATATTTGGCGATGCCGCAGCGGCGACTTTGGTAAGCACCGATGGCTTTGCAAGTATCCACGAGTTTGTTTTAGGAACCGACGGAAAGGGGGCGGAAAACCTTATCGTCAAAAATGGTGCTGTACGTTACCCTGGAAAAGAGGGCAGAACGGTCAAAGATGATTTTGGTAACGAAATAACCGGGGATCATTTATTTATGAATGGGGCAGAAATATTTACATTTACCTCCGGGGAGATTCCCGGCCTGGTGGAGAAAACACTGCAGAAAAATAATCTGCTCAGGACTGAAGTGAGTCAATTCATTTTTCACCAGGCGAACCGGTATATGCTGGAGCATTTAAGGAAGAAGATTAACATCCCGGAGGATCAATTTTATCTATACCTGGCGGATGTGGGCAACACGGTATCCTCTACGATCCCAATAGCTTTATATGAAGCCATAAAAGAAAAAGGGATTTCCCCCGGAGAAAGATGGTTACTGGCCGGTTTCGGGGTTGGTTATTCCTGGGGAGCAACTGTGATTACTTTAAAATGAAAAAATGACGCAGATAGATCAAATTCCTTACTTTTCATTTGACGAAACTAACAAATGGATAGGCGCAAGGATCAAAGACGCTTTTAACGATTTTTTCGATAGTAAATGGTATATTCTGGGTGACTTCCTGAAAAAGTTCGAAGCGGAATATGCGAGGTATAACCGGACACAATATTGTATTGGTGTCGGGAACGGCCTGGATGCGCTCACAATTTGCCTCAAAGCTTTAAAGATTGGCCCGGGAGATGAGGTCATTGTTCCCTCGAACACCTTTATCGCTACCTGGCTGGCCGTATCGTCGGTTGGCGCTGTGATCGTCCCGGTTGAACCGGACCCGTTTACCTGTAATATTGACCCTGATGGCATTAAAGCAGCGATCACGGCACGAACAAAAGCCATTATCCCGGTACATTTATACGGACAGGCCTGTAAGATGGATGAGATCATGGAAATTGCTGGCCAAGCCAATTTATATGTAGTCGAGGACAATGCCCAGGCACATGGCGCAAAATTTCGGGGTAAACCCACAGGGTCCTTTGGAAACATTAATGCCACAAGTTTTTATCCGACGAAGAATTTTGGGGCATTAGGTGACGGCGGAGCTATTACTACCGACAGTGAAGAGCTGGCATTGCGGGCAAGGCTGCTGCGAAACTATGGCTCTGAAGTCAAATACCAGCATGAAATTGCAGGCATGAATTCCCGGCTCGATGAACTGCAGGCAGCGTTTCTTTCGGTTAAGCTTTTATACCTGAGTGCATTTACAGTGGAACGGAAAAACCTCGCATTTGGGTACGATACTAAGCTTGGCAATATTGAGGGTTTACATATCCCTGCCAAAGCCGCCGGCGCTGGACATGTGTACCATGTTTATGCCATTCGCACGGAAAACCGCGACGCGCTTCAAAAACATTTGGCAGACAATGGGATAGGCACCATGGTCCATTATCCCTCCCCCCCTCATTTGCAGCCTGCCTATCATGACCTGGCATTTAAAAAAGGTGATTTCCCAGTTGCAGAAGAGTTGGCAGCGACAAGTCTGAGCCTGCCACTTTATCCCGGGATGCCTGCCGGCACTTTAACGCGGGTTACCAATGTTATCAGGAGTTTTTATGAATGAGGTCCTCATTGTTAGCGACCATCTCCTGATGGCCGGTGCTGAAAGGCTGATCTATGAGCTGGTTTGTTTTGCCCGTGATAATCAACTGCGGCCGACCGTGTTAATTGCTAATAATTACAGCCGGGAATATTACGACGATGTATTTCAACGGATGAACATCAGGGTGGTCCGGACAACGCTGAATGGTATCCGGAAGTTAAGAAACCCGGTTAACGTCCTGACGGCGCTTTATTGGCGTATTCAATTAAGGTACTTTGCAGCGAAGAGGTACCAGAGTATCCAGGTGATCGGGTTGTACAATGCAGAGAAAGCATGGAGCATCAGCCACCCCCATCGTTTTTTTTGGCATGTGAACAATGCCATGCAGCATGAAAACGAAGCATACCCGTTTCCCTCCTACATTTTCAGTAATACCGAGGATACGGTCCTCTGTATCAATCGCTATCAGGTAGAG
>JBEHXM010000111.1:0-17044 GCA_048498695.1 Bacteroidota bacterium | reverse complement strand
GGTATTTCGAGATCGTGGATGAGATGCAGGAGGCCGCACGTTCAAACTTGATCTTCGGTCTGCATGTGCATGTGGGCATACAATCGCGTGATCTGGCTATCCATATCGCCAACCAGGTGAGGTATTTTTTACCACACGTGTATGCCTTGTCTACCAACTCCCCATTCTGGGAAGGGCGTAATACCGGTTTTAAATCGTTCCGTACCAAGGTGTTTGACAAATTCCCGCGTACCGGCATACCCGATTACTTCAGTAGCATCGAGGAGTATGACAATTACATCAAGCTGCTGGTAAAAACCAATTGCATTGATAACGCCAAAAAAATATGGTGGGATATCCGGGTGCATCCGTTTTTTGAAACCATTGAGTTCAGGATATGCGATTGCCCCATGCTGGTGGATGAAACCATGGCTTTTGTGGCCTTATTCCAGGCGTTATGCGCTAAACTCTACAAGCTCCGTTTGCAAAACATGGCCTTTATGACCTATAACCGTGCCCTCATTAATGAAAATAAATGGCGTGCGGCACGTTATGGCATTGATGGTAAGATGATCGATTTCGGCAAGGAAATGGAAGTAAATACCCGTGCCCTGGTATTGGAACTATTAGATTTTGTGGATGATGTGGTAGATGAATTAGGCTGCCGCGAAGATCTGCAATACGTCCATAAAATATTGGAACACGGCACCGGAGCGGACAGACAACTGGCGGTTTACCAGCAAAATAATAACTTTGCCGATGTGGTAGATTATATAACTAGCCAAACCTTGAAAGGGATTTAGAAATAGATTTGAGACATGAGATGTGAGATATGAGAAAGCAATTTAAAAAGTCTCATATCTCACATCTAAAATCTCACATCTCAGATAAAATTATGACAGAAAAATCAGAAATAAAAGTAGCCATATTAGACCTGTACGACGGCATAGCTAATGAGGGCATGCGTGGTTTTCAGGATATATTGAAAAAATACAAGGCAAAGCACCAGTTAAACCTGAGTTTTGAGATATTTGACGTGCGCGCAAAATGTGAGGCACCTAATCCTAACGATTTCGATATTTATATATCAAGCGGTGGTCCCGGCGATCCGTTGATCTCAGAAGGCACTCCCTGGGAAAAAACATATTTTAACCTGATAGATAAACTGGAAGACCATAATTTATCCAATCAGCCGCAAAAAAAACACGTGTTTTTTGTTTGCCACTCTTTTCAGCTGATGTGCCGGAAATATAAACTGGGCGAGATCAATACCCGTCGCTCACCTTCTTTTGGGGTATTGCCGGTACATCAAACCAAAGCAGGATTGGCTGACCCTGTATTTGATGGCATGGCTGATCCTTTTTATACGGTCGACTCACGCAGCTGGCAGGTGATCAATCCTGATGAGAAACGTTTTGCCGAGCTGGGTATGCAGCTCCTGGTCATTGAAAAGGAGCGCCCTTATGTAGACCTGCCACGGGCAATGATGGCTATTCGCTTTAATGAGTATTTTATCTCTACCCAATTCCATCCCGAAGCAGATGCCATTGGCATGCAGGCTTATTTGTCAAAGGAAGATAAGAAGAATGAGGTGGTAAATGAGCATGGCCTGGATAAATACAACGAGATGCTGGAGCGGCTGGAAGATCCCGACAAGATAATGCATACCCAAAATACTATCATTCCAAACTTCCTGGACCAGGCGGTTTTGAGTTTACAGGAGGTATAAGTTTACTTACTTGATTGTCATTCTGAGCATCGCGAAGAATCTTCTGCTACATGCAAAGCAGTCAGGCAAGGTGTAGAAGATGCTTCACTACGTTCAGCATGACAAATTCATTTAATTGATAAGTATAAAATGGACTCATCAGCCAGGAAAACATTCAACGAAAATTTCACACCCGAAAAGTATGAACAGTTTTTAAAGTCGTTAAATGATGGCTTAAAAACTTCGATCGCTTTTCGCGTAGCCGAAACACCTGTTTTCCTTACTGATGATTTTCGTGATAAGTTGCTGGCTGCCGGAGAAGATATTATTAATGTGATCCTTCAGTCTGATTTTAAACAACTGACCGAAAGGGCCATCCCGGAAAAATGGCGTGTAGCCAATGAGAATGACCATGCTCATTTTATTGCACTTGATTTTGGCGTTTGTAAGGACGAAAAAGGGAATATTGTTCCCAAATTGATCGAGCTACAAGGCTTCCCATCATTATATGGGTTCCAGGTTCATTTGGGGGATACCTACAGGGATGCCTTTGATCTGTCAAAAGAATGGTCTATTTACTTTAATGGCCTGGATAATGGTTCATATCTCAATCTGCTGAAAAAAACCATTGTCGGCCCTTATCAACCAGGGGAAGTAGTGCTGATGGATGTAAATGCACCGGAACAAAAAACAGCAGTTGATTTTTATCTTACTCAAAAATACCTGGGCATACCTGTAGTTTCATTAAGTGATCTGGTTGAAAAAGACGGGAAATTATTTTATGAGATTAATGGTGTGCTAAAACCCATCAAACGTATTTACAACCGCCTGATATTTGACGAAATAGAAAGTGATCCCGATATTTTCAGCAAAGTGGTTGATATCAGGAAAGCGCTGGATGTGGAGTGGATAACACACCCCAACTGGTTTTATCGCATCAGCAAATTCACCATGCCCTTTTTAAGCGGTGATTATGTACCTGAAACGCGTTTCCTTCATCAAATAGAAAGCATCCCTGCTGATTTGGAAAACTATGTATTGAAACCGTTATTTTCATTTGCCGGGCAGGGTGTGATTATCGATGTCACAAAAAGGGATATTGAAAGCATCACAGACCCCGAAAACTGGATATTACAGCAAAAAGTTCACTATGAGCCCGTTTTGAAAGCACCAGACGATGGCGTAAAAGTGGAGATCCGCTTACTCTATCTCTGGCCTGACGGCAATAGCAAACCCACGCTTGCCATCAACCTGGCCCGGCTTAGTCGTGGTAAAATGATCGGTGTTCGTTATAATAAAGATTTTGACTGGGTGGGTGGCACGGTTGCCTTCATGCGAAAGTAAAACCTTATACTATTACACTTGTATATTCGTATATAGATAGTAAATGTGTTAAATTTGTGACGTGAATATTCAGTTGATCATAGTCATATTACTTTTTGCCGCAGCTATCTTTTATGTAGGCCGTTTAGTTTATAAAAGCCTTACAGCAAAAAGCGGTTGTGGTACCAATTGCAAGTGTGGAGTGGATTTCTCAAACATTGATTCGCCTAAAACAGATAAATAAATTTTAATAGATATGAGATTTGAGATGATAGATGTGAGATCCTTTCCCCAGAAAGAAATAAGTCTATTCTTAAAGAAACATCTCATATCTCATATCTAATGTCTCACATCGCAAAGCTAATAAATGGCCGAAAAACAAGTTTTTCAAGCTGATACCCCCGGTAGGTGGACTCGTTTCAAATGGCTTAGCCGGTTTTTACTGATAGTGCTTGCTGCTGCCGTTGTAGGCGCAGCCATAACGGTTACCTCCAAGCAATACCCTATTTTACCCAATCTAAACCCGGCCCCTAAAAAGCTTACCAAAGAGGAATTGGATCAGCTTAAAAAATCGACCAAGTTCAGGAGCTTTAAAATGGACACCGAAAAAATAGGGGTGTTAAAGCGAAATTTACATAAACATCAATTAAAGCACCCTAATAATAAGGACCGTATTAACGCCGGTTTTTATCGCTCCTGGGAACCACAGGCCTACTACTCATTGGTCGACCACATAGCCCGGCTGGACATGATAGTAAGCGAGGGCTTTACGCTTACCCCTAATGCCGATACCATCACCGCCAAAATAGATACGGGGCTGATCAACCTCAATAAAAAGTACAAAAAGCCGATCTTAATCTCTCTGTCCAATTATATTAACTACGATGCCGTACACGGCGGTTTTGACAATAAGGATATTTACCGCATAATAAAAAATAAAAATCTAAGGACCACATTTATCAATAGCGTAGCCAGGCAACTGGCAAAATACCATTTCAGGGGTATAAACCTCGAACTGGAGGACATCAAGAACCGAAACGATAAAGACTTTATAGCGCTTGAAAAGGAATTTTATGAGATACTGCACCCGCAGGGTTTCATGGTTACTACAAATGCATGGCCCGAAGATGACCAGTATGATATAGCAAAGCTACAGCATTATAATGACTATTTATTTATTATGGCCATTGATGAGCATACGGAGGACAGCAACCCCGGCGACCTCTCAAACCAGCGCTGGGTTGAGGAGATACTGGATAATGTGTGTGCAAAAATGCCAAGTGAAAAAGTTATCCTCACAGTACAGGGCGGCGGATTAGACTGGCCTGAAGGCAGCACGGGCAAATCCATCAGTTACCAGCAGGCGGTTAGCTTTGCTCAGGAAAACAAAAGTAAGATCACTTATGACCCGCAATCAGCCAACCTCCATTATACGTATTATGACCTTGACAGCTTAGAGCATACCGTTTATTTTACTGATGCTGCAACCAATTTTAATGTGATCCGTAAGGCAGATGATTGGGCCACCGGTGGTGTAGCACTCTGGAGATTGGGAGCAGAAGACCCCCGGTTATGGACGTTCTTCCAAAAAAACCTGTCTCTTGATTCATTAAAAAAGACCGGGGTCGATATAAAACGGCTGCAAACCGTGGGCTTAAATAACCGGATTGATTACGCAGGTGACGGCGAAGTTTTAGACTTGGTAACTACTCCCACAACCGGGAAGATAGAAGTGGCTATGGATACGGTTAATTATGCCATCACCAACCAGAAATACATCAAACTGCCAACCAAATACGTGATCAGGCGGTATGGTTATGCTCCGGGAAAGATCGTACTAACCTTTGATGATGGGCCAGACCCTGATTATACGCCGCGCATACTGGATATACTGAAACGCGAAAAGGTGCCTGCCGCATTTTTCGTGGTGGGATCAATGGCCGAAAAAAATATTTCGATCCTGAGACGGGAATATGAGGAAGGTTATGAGATCGGTAACCATACTTTCTTCCACCCGGACATTTCGGCTATCAGCCTGCAGCGGGTAAACCTGGAATTGAACGCAACCCGTAAACTGATCGAATCGGTTACAGGCAGGAGCACGATATTATTCAGGCCGCCGTTTAACGCGGATGCTGAACCGCAAACGCTCGCAGAAGTAATACCCGTAGCAGAAAGCCGGAAGCAAAGTTATATTACCATAGGCGAATCTATTGATCCCTGGGATTGGCAGCCCGGTGTTACAGCTGACAGTATTATCGCCCGAACCATCAGGCAGCATGAAAATGGATCAATGCTGTTATTGCATGATGCCGGTGGTGATACCCGCGAGGAAACTGTAAGGGCACTGCCCGATATCATCCATTATTTCAAAAATCACGGCTATAAATTCACCACCATTGCTGATGTTTTGCATAAAACTAAAGAAGACCTGATGCCGCCCATCAGGGACGATGCTAACAGCGGCATAATGGGCACTTTGTATGATATTTTTATACAAAGCATTTTTTATGGCAACTGGTTTTTCCTGTACCTGTTCCTTTCGGCTATCTTCCTGGCTATAGGCCGTGTGCTGCTGATCGGTGTGCTGGCTGTACAGCAGTATTACGGGGATAAAAACAAAAAGAACAGCAGGCTGGCCGATAAAGAACTTGCTTATGTAAGCATAATAGTTCCGGCATATAATGAGGAAGTAACGGCAATAAAGACTATTCAAAGTCTTTTGAAAATTGACTACCCGAATTTCGAGATCATTTTTGTTGATGACGGGTCAAAGGATAAAACTTATGACCTGGTTAATGCAGCCTATGGGCAACATCCTTTGGTCAGGGTGCTTACAAAACCAAACGGCGGTAAGGCCTCGGCTCTGAACTTTGGCATTACCCATGCGCAGTATGATTTTGCTGTTTGTATTGATGCCGATACTCAATTAGAGCCGGATGCAGTTTACCACCTGATGACCTACTTTACCGATGCCGAGATTGGTGCTGTTGCAGGTACGGTTAAGGTGGGTAATGAAAACAACATGATCACACTTTGGCAGTCCATCGAATACATTACAGCCCAGAACATGGACCGCAGGGCATTTGATCTGATCAATAGCATTACCGTAGTACCAGGTGCGATAGGTGCCTTCCGCAAAGCAGCCATATTCAAAGCCGGCGGATTCACCTCTGATACCCTGGCTGAGGATTGCGACCTGACCATGCGTATACTGAAACAGGGATTCATTATAAAAAACTGCGCCGAGGCTGTGGCTTATACAGAGGCTCCCGAAACATTAAATGCTTTGCTGAAACAACGTTTTCGGTGGAGTTTTGGGGTGATTCAAAGCTTCTGGAAAAACCGGGATGCGCTGTTCAATAAGAAATACAGATTTTTCGGGATGGTGGGTATGCCCAACATATTGATCTTCCAGATCGTATTACCCCTGTTCTCGCCCCTGGCCGATTTGATGATGGTGATCGGTTTGTTTGGCGACAAGCCGGGAAAAATACTGGCCTACTATGTAGCCTTCGTTCTGATCGATTTCGCCGTTGCAATCCTTGCCTTCAGGATGGAAAGAGAGAAATATGGCAAACTGATATATATTATTCCGCAGCGTTTTATATGGCGGCAGCTGATGTATTATGTCTTATTTAAATCGATCCGCAAAGCACTAAAAGGTGAATTAAACACATGGGGTGTATTAAAACGGACGGGCAATGTGCGTGTTAAGAAGAAGAAAAAAGTCCTGAGTTCTGAGTCTTAAGTATTGAGTTTGTATTCTATCTTTTTGTAATAAAAATTCAGAACTCAATACTCGGAACTTACAACTTTTCTATCAGGCAAACTGCGTAAGCAACTACGCCTTCCTGCCTGCCGATGAACCCTAATTGTTCGTTAGTAGTAGCTTTAATTGAAATATCTTCTTCGCTGATACCGGCTGCTTTGGCAATATGGCTTTTCATAGCCGGGATGTGCGGGTTTATTTTTGGTTCTTCAAGACATACCATCGCATCAATATTACCGATTAACCAGCTTTTTTCAACTAATAAACGGACTACTTCCTGTAACAAAATCAAGCTGCTGATACCTTTCCAGCGTTCGTCTTTGTTTGAGAAATGATAGCCGATATCGCGCAAGTTTGCGGCTCCCAGCAAGGCATCGCAGATCGCATGTAAAAGCACATCAGCATCTGAATGGCCGAAAGCCCCTGAATGATGCTCCAGGCTTACTCCTCCTAAAACAAAAGGGTGCCCTGCTTTTAACTGGTGTACATCAAACCCAAAGCCTACTTTTATTTTAGCCATTATTATTTAGTCGATCCGAAATTTGCCATCAGCGTGAATCGCAAGGTATTAGCTAAAGGGCTGTTTTGCTGACTGGCAGCAATGTAAGAAAAATCAAATGCAAAAATATCATACTTGAAACCGGTACCCAAAGTAAAATAATGAAGACCACCCTTGCTTGGGTTTTCATAAAAGTACCCGGCCCTTAATGCAAATTGTTTGTTGTACCAATATTCTACTCCCGGAGAAATGTTTATCTCTTTCAGTTCCTCACTATAACCACCCGGTGCATCCAAAAATGATCCGAAAATACCTGCCGGTACCGAGATGTCATCATTTTTACCTTTTATAATATTACCATCTGCGTCCCTTATTGGTGGGGTTGGCACCAGCAGCTTATTAAAATCAAGTGCAAAAGTAACCTGGTTAGTTTCATCAATATTGATGGTATTGGCCACACCTATCTTTAAGTTGGTAGGCAGGAAATACTTTGGAGCATTTTCAGCATAGCTGATCTTAGAACCTATATTGGAGATATTGGTACCGAAAGAAAATACTGCATCATTGCCAAACTCCTGTATAGTAGTTTTATAATACATAGACACATCGGCGGCAACGGCATTACCTGGTTTAACCTGTTCGCCTGATAAAACTGAACCTGTTGCAAGGCTCGAATGTATGTAGCGTAAAGTCAGGCCCAGTGAAAAATCTTCACCAAAAGTACGAGCAAATGAGCCGTCAATTGAAAATTCATTTGGCGTATAAGTTCCCTGGTCATTTTGATTGTTATCCCGCAGGTTGATAGAACCGAGGTTAAAATATCGTATCGAGGCCCCAAGCGTATTTCGTTCGTCCAACTTATGTGCGTAAGCCAGGTAAGAAAGGCTTACATCCGGCACTAATGAACGTAACCACGGGCTGTATGATGCAGCAACATTATTATCCCCTTCCAGGAAAGCAAGTTTGGACGGGTTCCAGTAATTGGCATTTACATCCGGCGAAATGGCTACACCAGCCTCGCCTATACCGCCTGAACGGGAATCGGGTGATATCAGCAAAAACGGTACTGCTGTAGGTATGGCAGACGAATTGCTGCCGTTGGTATTGGTTACCGTTCCGTTGCCTGTTGTTATCTGTGAAAAAGCAGCGGAAGGCACTAAAAATAAACTGTAAAGGAGGATTTGCTTAGCTTTTAAGTTAAGAAACTTCATTGGTGCAATTTAGATTATTATTTAAAAAAAACACCAATCTCTTTATAGACTTTATTTGCCGAAAATACATAGCATTAAAAGTTAAATATTCTTTAATATAAATCAAAAAATTAGATTTGTGTAACTCAATGGCGATTTTTACGTTTAACTCCCCATAAAGGTTCATTCGCTTTAATTAATGTACCCTAAGAGTTTAATTATTAATTGAATTTTTTTAGATTTACCCCATAAATAAAATAGTAAAAATGAAAATACTTTTTACGCGAACCGCTTTAGTACTCTGCACTTTAGGAGCTTTGCTAAGCAGCTGTAGTAAACGCCAGCAATCACAAAAAACCGGCATTGTATATAACGACAAATTCAATGGCGGTTATGAGCGGTTCAGGCAAGCACACCCTGCTCCCGGGCCAGGTGTGGTTCCAATTGAAGGTGGTACATTTGTAATGGGCGGTAGTGCCGACCAGGATGTTACTTATGATTATAACAATGTGCGTCGCCGGGTTACAGTTCCTTCATTTTACATGGACGAAACAGAGGTATCAAACCAGGATTGGCTTGATTACCTGCATTGGATAAGCGTAACTTTCCCGGATGATCGTGAACTATATTATAATGCCCTGCCTGATACATTAGTATGGCGCAGACCTTTGTCATACAATGATCCTTATGTAGATAATTATTTACGTCACCCCGCATTCCAGGATTATCCTGTAGTAGGTGTAACATGGGACCAGGCTCAGGATTACTGTTCATGGAGGACGGACCGCATGAATGAAAACATTTTGCGCGAAACCGGAAGATTAGCCAGCTGGCAGGAAGCATCGGGCAAAGGCGGTGGCAAAGGTAAAAATGCACAGGCAGCGGCTCCGGCTACAAAAGATCCTTTTAATACAGATATTTATTTGAACGGCCAGTACAGAGGTCAGGGTATCGACGGGAAAAAGATGATACCTGATATCAGTCCGAACGCCAAAGCAACAACCAGCGCTAATGGTAAATCAACTGGTAAAGCGGTAAGGCCGGTTCGTATAGAAGATGGTATATTAAAACAAGGTTACCGCCTTCCGTCAGAAGCAGAGTGGGAATATGCTGCCCTGTCACTGATCGGTAACACCGAATTTGAAAACATCAACGAAAACAAAATATATCCGTGGAATGGCCTGGGTGTTCGTTCAGCCAAAAAGAAAACACGCGGTTTAATATTAGCCAACTTTAAACGTGCACTTGGTGATAACATGGGTGTTGGTGGTTATCTGAATGATAAGTCGGACATTACAGCTCCTGTACGTTCGTTCCCGCCAAATGACTTCGGGTTATATAACATGGCCGGTAACGTCAATGAGTGGGTTCAGGATACGTATCGCCAAACCTCTTTTGAGGAATTTGAAGACTTTAACCCTTTCCGCGGTAACGAGTATACCAATAAGCGTTTAGCCGATCCGGCAAAAGGTTTATATGCAAAAGATAAATATGGCAAGCCTATCAAGGACCCTGCAAAATCAGGCAAGAAAATGAAGTATGCCGATATGATTGCGATGCAACAGGCACAAAGCGCTAATGGTGCTGCTCCAAACGGAACTGCTGCAAACGGTGCCCCTGCTGCCGGTGCTACTACCGCAGCCATAGGTTCTCAGAAAAGCCCATTGGCAGGCAAACCTTATAACCCTGACTTCAGGGGTGCACAGGACTCCGTGAATACTACCTTATATGGCACAACTACTTTAGTTAATGACCATTCAAAGGTTTACAAAGGCGGATCATGGAATGATATGGCTTACTGGTTAAACCCTGCAACCCGTCGTTTTATGGATGAAGATGAGTCAAGTGCCGAAGTTGGTTTCCGTTGCGCTATGACCATGGTTGGTGCACCAGAAATTAACCCATCTGGCAAACCACATTACAGTGTGAAAAAACCTAAAGAGTTTAAAGCGAAGTAAAACTATCTTATTATAAACAGAAGGCGCCCTGATGACAGAGCGCCTTTTTTATTTTGCAGGAAACACAAAAATTGCTTCTATTGAAAGATTAACAACACCTGGCCTTTTTCTACTTTGTCACCTGGTTTTATTTTTACCGTTTTAACTGTAACATCAGCAGGCGATTTAATGATGTTCTCCATTTTCATCGCCTCCAGTATAAACAGGTTGTCGCCCTTTTTAACCTCTGTACCTTCACTTACGAACAACTTAAGCACAAGTCCGGGCATAGGCGCTTTAATCTCACTCACTTTCGCTGTATTTAAAGCGCTCAGACCCAATTGATCAAGTAATATATCAAACTGATCTTTTGCTTCAATTTTATATATATTACCGTTAACCTTTATTTCAGCGGTTTTGGCCTGGCTGTCAAAGCTGATCACTTCAGTATTATGGGATCTGAGATCATTCAGAATATGATAAGAAGAAGCATTTAATTGCTGAATATCTGCATTAACCTGCTTATCATTGACCGATAATTGGCCGGCTTCCTTTTCAACTTTATATTCAAGCTTACCGTTTACTTTTAACTTATACATGGGAGTTAGAGATTAGTTGATTGAGGTTAGAGATTAGTTAACTAGAGATCAGAGATTAGTTTGAAATATAATATTTATTTTTATTAATACTATGATTAATCCCGTTTGACTGAATCTAACTAATCTCTAATTAACCAATCTCTAATCACTGGGTTAAAGCATACTGCACCATATTGGCGCCCATCTTCAAAGCCTTAATGCGGGTTTCCTGTGAGTCGCCGGCATAGGTGCCAAAATCCTCCCAGCCGTTGCCCAGGTCACATTCATAATCATAAAAGCATACCAAGCGTCCTTTGTAGATCAATCCAAAACCTTGCGCTCTTTTGCCGTCATGCTCGTGTACTTTAGGCAGGCCATTGGGGAAATCATATTTTTGGTGATAGATAGGATAATTAAGTGGCAACTCTACAAAATCCAGCTCCGGGAAAACCTTTTTCATCTGCGGCCTGATAAATTTATCGAGCCCGTAATTATCGTCGATATGCAAAAATCCCCCACCTGCTAAATATTTCCGCAAGTTTCGTGCTTCCTGGTCAGAGAAAATCACATTGCCATGCCCGGTCATAAAGATGAAAGGGTAATTAAATATTTCGGCGCTGCCAACTTCAACTGTTTCATCTTCAGCCTGAAAATTAGTTTTCAGGTTTTCATTGCAGAACTTGATCAAATTGGGCAATGCTGTCCTGTCACCATACCAGTCCCCACCACCATTGTATTTCAGCTTAGCCATTTTGTAGGTTGGCACATTAAAGCTGCTCAAACTTAATAATACCAGTATTGCTATAAATGAAAATACTTTCATACCCGGTTTAAAAAATTCACCTCGAAACAAGCTTCCAAAGCAGCCGTCTCAGTCCTTAAACGGCTTTTTCCTAAAGTTATGGCTTTAAAACCATTATTTAATGCATCCTCTATCTCTTTTGGTGAAAAGTCGCCTTCTGGGCCAATAAATATTAAATATCTCCCGAATTGTTTAAGCTCATTCTTTAAGCTAACCTTATCACCGGGTTCGCAATGTGCTATAAATTTCTGGCCATCGAACGGAGCAGACATTAACTTATTTAGTGTTACCGGTTCATTTAAAACAGGGTGCCGCGCTTTGATAGATTGTTTGATGGCTGAGGTAATGATCTTGTTCAACCGGTCCACTTTAGCTTCCTTGCGCTCGGAGCGCTGACAGATGATCAAAGATATCTCATCAATACCTATTTCTGTTGCTTTCTCCAGGAACCATTCCAACCGTTCTATATTCTTTGTGGGAGCTATGGCAATGTGCAGGTAGTGATTCCTTTTCTGAAAATCCTCCTTGACAGAAATGATCTGCAACAGTGTTCTTTTAGGGTGAGCATCCGTAATGACAGCATTGTAAAAATTACCCTTCCCGTCTATTAGCTGTACTTTGTCGCCGGTTTGTAGGCGTAATACTTTGATACAATGCTTGCTTTCTTCTTCGTTAAGGCTATAAGTTGAGGATGCAGCGTCAATATCGGGTGTATAGAAGAGTTGCATTGCCCGAGTGGTTTAATGCAGATCAACAGTATCTTCTGCGTTGAGTAATAATTCCAGTTTTACCGATTCGATATTTTGATCGGACTTTTTCAATACAGTAATATTATAACCGCTTGACTCCTTCTGTTCGCCTACATCGGGTATCTTTCCAAAGATATCTCCCAACCATCCCGAAACCGTATCATAATCGCCATCCTCCGGCAGATCGTGTGGTAAATGGCTGTTTACATCATAAATAGGCGCAAGGGCATTTACTATAAATTCTGTTTCGTTAACCTTCTCAACTATCGGCTTTTCCTCATCGTACTCATCCTGTATCTCGCCTACCAGTTCTTCCACAATGTCCTCCAGGGTTACCATACCAGCGGTGCCACCAAACTCATCTAACACAATGGCTATCTGTATGCGTTTTTGCTGCAACTCAGCCATCAGGTCATTGATCTTTTTAGTTTCAGGGATGAAGTAGGGCTTGCGAATAATATTTTTTAATTCGAAAGAGGATTTATGAGCAAGCAAAGGCAGGATATCCTTTGCATGGACAATGCCAACGATCTTATCGATAGTTTCTTCATAAACCGGTATCCGCGAATAACCCTCCGATATCAGCATCTCAATTAATTCATCCTGTGGAGTATCTATCTCAATGCCGGATATTTTAGTACGCGGCACCATGATATTTTTTACCACCCGCTCGTTAAAATCAAACACATTCTGAATAAGTTCGTGTTCAGTTGAATCTATTGCCCCTGTTTCTTTACCCTGCTCCAGCAAATACTGTAGTTCTTCTGAACTATGATGTGCTTCGCTTCCGGGAACGGTGTTTACACCAAATGATCTTAATATCAAATTGGCAAATCCATTCAAAAACCAGATAAACGGCCGGAAAATAATGAAGAAGAAACGAAGGGGTACAGCGATAGTCATCACTGTACGCACTGATCGCTGTATAGCTAGCGTTTTGGGCGCCAATTCACCAAATACGATATGCAGCACCGTAATGAATACAAATGCTACCACATGGCTGCTATTGATGATGAGCGGCGATGTAATGACTACGCCAAAAAGCGAAAAGAGGTTCAGCATTAATTTGGTGACTACCTCTTGCCCGGCCCAGCCCAAACCGAGCGATGCAATGGTAATGCCTAATTGGGTAGCAGCCAAATAGCCATCCAGGTTGGCCATTATACCCTTGGCAACTTTTGCTGTGCGGCTGCCGGCCTTAGCTTTTATTTCTATCTGGGAGCCTCTCACACGCACCATAGCAAATTCCGCAGCCACGAAAAAGCCATTCAACAAAACCAGGCACCCGGTGAGAACAATATAATAACCGTTAATTTCTAAATCAGGGCCCATGTATTGATTATTGGTACGACGGGAAAGTGGATTTATACAATTCCAGGCTTTCGGTGATCACTTTATGTGCGTAACGTTTACCCAAAAGATGTTCAATCGTTACATTTTTGCCTTCCAGCTTTTTATAGTCCTGGAAAAAGCGGACAATCTCTTTCATAAAATGCGGCGGCAATTCACTCAGGTCATCGATATAATTTACCGACATATCGTTTTTTGCTACTGCGATTATTTTATCGTCCTGCTCACCATTGTCTATCATGTGCATCACTCCCACTACTTTAGCCTCTATGATCGACATCGGGAACACATCAACAGAGCATAATACCAATATATCCAGCGGGTCATGGTCATCACAATAAGTTTGCGGAATAAAACCGTAATTAGCCGGATACATCACTGAAGAGAAAAGAACACGATCTAACTTTAGCAAGCCTGATTCTTTATCAATTTCATATTTAGCCTTTGACCCTTTTGGTATCTCAATTATCGCATTTACTGTATCGGGCATATTATCGCCCGGTGAAACCTGGTGCCAGGGATGTTGTGTACTCATTCTTATTCTATATATGCTATGCCTTTTGTTTGCTTAGAACTTTTTTCAGGTAAGCAAAGCAAAAGGGAATAGTGGTAATTAAAATCAATCCTAATATGACGTATTTAAGGTAAAAATTTATTTCATCAGGGTATCTCTTTCCTAAAAAGAACCCTATCAAAGTTAAAGTACATACCCAGGTTACGCTTCCTATAATATTAAATAAAGTGAATTTTCTGAAATCCACTTTAACAACGCCTGCAAAGATAGGGGCAAAAGTTCTAATTATCGGGAAAAATCTGCCTAAAACCAAAGCCATACCACCGTATTTAGCATAAAACTCTTCGGCCATGGATACATAACGTTTTTTGAAGAATAATGATTCGTTACGTTTAAACAATACCGGACCTGTACGATAGCCAAACCAGTAACCGGTGTAATTACCCAATATTCCTGCTGCGATCAATGAAATAACCAGTGTATAAATAGAGACATCAACCATGCCCGAGGCGCATAGGATACCGGCTAAAACCAACAAATAATCACCCGGTAAAAAGAAACCGAAAAACAACCCGGTCTCAGCAAAGATCACAACAAGTAAAAGGTAAAAACCGCCTTTCCGTATAATGGCTTGGGCGTCTGTTAAATTTTGAAGATGTTCCCAGAATTGTTCCATTCACTATATCCGTAAAACTACTAATATAAAATTAATTAATAGTACTGTGCCTACGGATTAAATAAGGTTGGCTATAAAACCGGGATAAACACCAATGATGATAGTAACCAGTGCTGATAAACCTAACACAAAGTTAAAGTATGCCGGGACGGTCACCTCGTCACGCTCGCTGCTGCGGAAATACATGGCAATGATCACCCTGAAATAATAGAAAATGCTGATAACGGCATTTACAACAGCCAGGATCACCAGTGTGGTATGATATTGGGATAATGCGCTTGAAAACACAAAGAACTTGCCTATAAATCCTGCTGTAAGCGGGATACCCGCCAATGAAAGCATCGAAACCGTCAGCACGAAAGCTAAGAAAGGGTTCTTTTTTCCCAACCCATTGAACGTATCAAAGTTATCGCTGCCCGATTGCTGCTGAACCAGTATCAATGCACCAAAAGCAATAATAGAAGCGATGGAATAAGCAGTGCTATACAGGAATACCGAATTAGCAGAGGTCGCCCCGATCGCCACAATAGCGAAAAGCAAATAACCGGCATGTGAAATACTTGAGAAGGCCAGCATCCGCTTAAAGCTTTGCTGATACAATGCTGTTACGTTGCCGATGAATAAAGTTATGATGGTAATGATCAGCAATGCAGGTACCCAAAAGTCGGACATTGACTGAAAGCACTCTGAAAACAGACGAAGAAAAGCAGCAAAACCCGCTGTTTTAACTACTGTAGACATGAAAGCGGTGATCAGTGTTGGTGAACCTTCATAAACATCAGGGGTCCAGAAATGAAATGGTGCTGCACCTACCTTAAAACATAAGCCAACAATGATGAGAATAATTCCCGTGCCAAACATCGGATCGATACCTTTTGGATGGGTTATAGCCCAATCGCGTATCGCCTGCAAGTTAAATGAGCCTGTAGCGCCATAGATCAGCGCAATGCCAAAAAGCAGGAAACCTGTTGAGAAAGCCCCCATCAGGAAGTATTTTAATGACGCTTCGTTTGAAGCAAAATCATTCTTTTTAATACCCGCCAGTATGTACAAACTAACCGACATAATTTCAATACCAATAAACAGCATCGTTAAATTATTGTAGGACAGCATCACAACAATGCCCGCTAATGAGAACAAGATAATGGCATAATATTCTGCAACATGCGTACTTATCTTTTCAAAGTAATCTTTGGATAAAAGCAGTATCAATATAGTTGAAACGATAGTAATGGCTGAAAATGCAATAGAAAAATTATCAAAAAGCATCATCCCATGATAAATAGGCTGTGCACCATCCTTCCAGTGCATTACTGCTAAACCTAATGCGGCAAGCAAACCAATTATAGTAACCGGCAATAAAGCATTTTTGGCTTTAAATAAACCGAGATACAAAACCAGTATAGGTAAAACAGATAATATAATTAAGGTATTCATGCTTACTTTAATGAAACAATTTTAAGATTCACTGAATGAATTAGATTAGTCACGGCAGCTTCAGACAGGTGTAATATTGGTTGCGGATAAACCCCTATAGCAATGATTAATACGCATATAACGCCAAGCACTACCATTTCTGAACCACTGATGTCGGTAAAGGTAGCTGTTAAGGCATTGGTTTCTCCCTGCATTACGCCTTTATACATTCGCAACATATAGACAGCGCCAAATATCATGGTTAAACCGGCAAGTACTGCCACCCACAGATCATACTGAAACACACTGTTCAACAATAAAAACTCACCTATGAAACCGTTGGTTAATGGCAACGCTACCGTTCCTAACACGATAATTAAAAATGCAATGGCAAATTTAGGTGCTACTTTAGCAATACCGCCTAATTCACTTATCTCGCGGGTATTCATCCTGCGGCTGATGATATCCCATATAAAGAACATACCTACCACATTGATACCATGGCTCAGCATTTGTATCATAGCGCCCTGCAGCCCTTGCGATGTCCAGAT
>JBEHXM010000110.1:0-17177 GCA_048498695.1 Bacteroidota bacterium | reverse complement strand
GTATGAACGCGCTGGAATGGAACCGCGATCTGCGCAGGCCTGTTTCAGAAATAAATGAACGCGAAAAAGGATTGAACGACAAGCCTGATAGGGGGAAGGGCACCGTATCATTACACGAATTACGTAAAGGAAATATCGGTTTGGTGGTTGCTACCCAGATAGGACGTTACGTAGCGCCTGATAATCCTTTACCGGGCTGGCATTCGCCTGAACAGGCATGGGCACAAACCCAGGGCCAGGCAGCGTGGTACAGAGCGATGGAAGAGGATGGTGAGATGGTACAGGTGACTGATCTGCAAAGCCTCGAAAAGCATATTGAATTATGGAAATATGCGCAATCCACACCAAATAAACCTATAGGATACATTTTGAGTTTAGAGGGTGCTGATTCTACTGTCACTTTAAAACATTTGGAGCGTGCTTACCGGTATGGTTTAAGGGCTATCGGTCCGGCGCATTATGGCCCCGGCAGGTATGCCAACGGTACGGATGCTACCGGCAAGATGGGTAAACAAGGACTTGAATTGCTGAAAGAGATAGAACGTTTAAATATCATACTGGATGCCACGCATTTATGCGATGATGCTTTTTGGCAGGCCCTGGATAATTTTAACGGGCATGTATGGGCCAGTCATAACAATTGCAGGGCGCTGGTGGATCATAACCGGCAGTTCAGCGATGAAATGATCAGGGAACTGGTAAACAGGGGCGCAGTAATAGGTGCTGCACTGGATGCCTGGATGATGGTACCCAATTGGGTACGCGGAGTTTCAACACCCAAAGGCATGAACTGCAACCTGGAGGTGATGATAGACCACATTGATCATGTATGCCAGATAGCCGGGAATGCTTTGCATGTGGGTATGGGTACTGATCTGGATGGTGCTTTCGGTCGTGAGCAATGCCCTTATGATTTGGAAACTATTGCCGACCTGCAAAAAGTACCGGCATTGCTGAAAAAGCGCGGATATACCGAAGCCGATATCGAAAATATGATGCATGGCAACTGGCTTCGTTTTTTGCGGAATGCGTGGGCCTGATCTTATTTGAAAATACTGGTTATGTTGGTGCAAAACATCCCGTTCTTTATATTGTAATTAATAGCATATATGAATGCTGAACAAACAAGATTAAAGGAAAGCGCCTGGAAAAAATGGGGGCCTTATGTGAGTGACCGCCAATGGGGTACCGTGCGCGAGGATTATAGTGCTAATGGAGATGCCTGGAATTATATCACGCATGATATGGCACGCAGCAAAGCCTATCGATGGAGCGAGGAAGGTATTGCCGGTATATGTGATATTGACCAATATCTCTGTTTTGCAATAGCCTTATGGAATAAAAAAGACCCGATCATAAAGGAACGCTATTTTGGATTAAGTAATCCTGAAGGCAATCACGGTGAGGATGTGAAAGAGCTGTATTATTACCTTGATTGTACACCCACACACTCTTACATGAAAATGCTGTATAAATATCCGCAGCAAGAGTATCCTTATAAATGGTTACTGGATGAAAACAAGCGCAGGACAAGAAATGACCCCGAATTTGAACTGATAGATACCGGCATTTTTAATGAGGATAAATATTTTGATGTGTTTACCGAGTATGCTAAAGGCGCACCCGGAGAAATATTGATAAAAATTACCGTCTGTAACCGGGGCGATGAGGATGCTGCTTTAAATGTGTTGCCCACCGTTTGGTTCCGCAATACCTGGGATTGGGGTTACGATGACTATAAACCGGAACTATCTGACGAGTCACATGGCATCGTCGATATCTTTCATGAAAAACTGGGGCAGTATTGGCTAAAGACAGAAGGAAACCCCGAACTGCTTTTTTGTGATAATGAAACCAATGTTAAACGGCTGTATAACGCTGAAGATGGAAAGCCGTTTTATAAGGATGGGATCAATGATTACCTGGTGAATGGCGCGGCTACTATCAACCCTAAAAAGGCAGGTACCAAAGCAGCGGTAAATTATGATATTATAGTACCTGCAAAGCAAAGCATTACACTCCGCCTTCGTTTGACACAGAATGCCAAAGTTACTTTTGAGGATTTTGATGCCCTGTTTAAAACACGACAAGATGAGGCAGACGAATTTTATAATGGATTGCTGCAGCATTCTGCTAACCCCGATCATGCAATGATACAGCGCCAGGCTTTTGCCGGGATGCTATGGAGCAAGCAATTTTATCATTATGATATTCATAAATGGTTAAATGGCGATCCTGCCGAGCCAAAGCCGCCTACCGAAAGATTAAATAACCGTAACAGCAAATGGCAGCATTTAAATACGCGCGATATTATATCTATGCCTGATAAATGGGAATATCCCTGGTTTGCATCGTGGGACCTGGCCTTCCATTGCCTCCCTCTGGCAAATTTAGATATGTCCTTTGCCAAAAGACAGTTACTGTTATTAACCCGCGACTGGTACATGCACCCAAACGGCCAATTGCCCGCCTATGAATGGGATTTTGGCGATGCCAATCCGCCAGTGCTGGCCATGGTAACCTGGACCTTGTATCAGCAGGATAAAGCGGCAAACAATGGCAAGGGCGATACTTCATTTTTGGAGCGTATATTTCATAAACTGATGCTCAATTTTACGTGGTGGGTAAACAGGAAAGATGCTCTTGGCAATAATATTTTTGAAGGCGGTTTTTTGGGTTTGGATAATATAGGCGTATTTGACAGGAACGCACAATTACCTAACGGGCAACAATTAGAGCAGGCCGACGGTACCAGCTGGATGGCCATGTATTCGCTCAACCTGCTGCGTATAGCATCAGAGCTTACTGCAAATAATATCGCTTATGCGGATATTGCCTCTAAGTTTTTTGAGCACTTTATTTATATCGTAGGCGCCATGTCAAACCTGGGGCAAAATAACGAAGGCTTATGGGATGAGGAAGATGGGTTTTTCTATGATCAGTTGCGGTCGCCGGATAACAGCACCCAAAAGATGAAGATAAGGAGTGTAGTTGGCCTGATCCCTTTATTTGCAACCGAAATATTGGATGACAGCGAAATTATGAACAGCCCCGTATTTAAGGACCGGATGAAGTGGTTTACAGATAACCGCCCCGACCTGGCCTCGCTGGTATCACGATGGAACGAAAAAAATAGTCAGGGTAAACATCTTTTGAGCTTACTGCGGGGCTATCGCATGAAATCGTTACTGAAATATATGCTGGATGAGAACGAGTTTTTGAGTGAACACGGCATCCGGTCTGTTTCCAAATACCATCTAAATAACCCTTATCATACGGTTGTCGACGGGCACGAATTCAGCATTAAATACACACCGGCCGAAAGTGACAGCGGGTTATTTGGGGGAAACAGTAACTGGCGCGGACCGGTATGGATGCCGATCAATTACCTGATTATCGATAGCCTGTATCGCTTTTATCAGTATTATGGAGATGATTATAAGGTGGAATGCCCAACCAATTCGGGTATTTTTATGAACCTAAAAGAAGTGGCAGATAATCTTTATTATCGACTGTTAAAAATATTCCTGCGGGATGAAAACGGCAAGCGGGCGGTATATGGCAATTACGGTAAACTGCAAAATGACCCCAACTTTAAAGATCATATTCTTTTCCACGAATATTTTGACGGGGATACCGGCAGGGGGATGGGGGCATCTCATCAAACCGGGTGGACCGGGCTGATAGCTAATTGCCTGTTGTGAACAGGATCAAAAGTATTTGTCAATAATTTAATCATGATCCAATTCCTTTATCAATTGAAATTTACTTGCCAAATCATCAAAACACTTGGCTATATTTACATCATAAAGCTGTGAAAATACATCATAAATCCTTACTAAATGAATTCCCAAATTAAAGCTATTGGTGTGTACGCACCGTCCAAAATTATACCTAATGATTGGTTTGCTGATAAAATTGAAACAAATAATGAGTGGATCATTTCAAGAACAGGGATAAAAGAACGAAGATTCTCGGAACCTGATGAATACACCAGCGACCTGTGTATAAAGGCTATTAAAAATCTTTTAGCCGAAAACCCGGGTATCACTTTGGATGGCGTCGACTTTATTTTAGTGGCCACTACCACAGCCGACCAGGTGATGCCCAGTATGGCCAGCCAGGTACAAAATCACTTTAATTTACCAAATACGGGATGTTTGGATATTATGGCGGCCTGCGCCGGATTTGTATACGGCCTGATACTGGCGAAAGGCCTGATAGCAGCGGGTACACATAAAAAGATACTGGTTTTGGGTGCGGAGGCATTATCTAAATTTACGGATTATACCGACCGTACTTCATGCATATTATTTGGTGATGCCGCAGGCGTGGCCTTGGTGGAACCTTCGGAAAAGTTGAAAATATTTAACGGTGTTACCGGTTCTGACGGCAGTCATGGCAAGGACCTGTATTTGTCACAGCACGCCTCTGTAGTTAATGGTGAACAGATAGTGCCCAATGGTAAAATTCACCAGAATGGCAAAGTGGTATTTAAATGGGCTGTGCAAACCATGAGTCAGAAAGTAAGGGAACTCCTGTCTGTAAACCAGATGGAATTAGAGCAATTGGACTGGATCATCCTCCATAGCGCCAATTTAAGGATCATTGAAGCGGTTGCTTCGGAGCTCAACTACCCGATGGATAAAATGCTGACCAGCATCGAGTCCTTCGGTAATACATCTTCAGCATCAATACCTCTTTCCTGGGACCTGGCAGCAAAATCAGGCAAAGTTAAAGCCGGCAATAAATTACTACTGTTAGGCTTTGGAGGCGGACTCACATTTGCCGGGGTAATTGTAGAAGTTTGATCTTTTCGGTTAACTCTGAATATAAGCCTGTACAAAGGGGTCATCACCAACCGCCCCGATAATATCAGTAATGATAATATATTCCATCGATTCGGCATCTATTGAATGGGAATAAGCATCCAGCTCATGTGCATAATCGATGGCCTGTTGTTCATCATCAAATTGCATCACCACATTATTATTAATTTCCGGATTAAATCCATAGGGGGGGGCCGGTATCTCATAATTCTCGAGTTTGGTGAAAGTAAGCCCGGATGCTCCCGTATAAGGTATCTCAATACGCAGCATAACATGTTTTTTATAGATTGTTAGACAAACGGTTAAATAACAAAAATGTTTTTTTAAGCCGTTTGTCTACAGGAAATCAATCTATTTGTTTTTGGTGTCTTCCCTTATAAAGCCATCAAAAGTGATAAAATCACGGTTAATGCTGGTTACTGATAAGGTGGCATAGCCATCAACAGAAACATTTAATAATACGCGGTCTAAATTTTTTACGTCCGAAGGCTTTATAGTGATCTCCCAGCCACCTTTCTTTTTGTCTTTGATCTCATACTTAAATTTGGTAGAGGTAAATTTAATGCCACCCTCGTTAGGCCCGGTTGGCGGATCAAAATAAAGGCGTCCAAAAAATGGAAGATAGGAGATCACGCTGTCTTTGGTAACCCTAAGATCATATTCAGAAGTAAGAACATGGCCGCCGCCGCGTTGCGGTAATACATAATTGGCCTCAAAAGTATAATTCTGTGCTTCTATACCTTTCCTTACAAGGGCCTGTTTTGCAGCTTTTTTGTCGCTTTTTGATGTTTGCGCATTGGCAATGCTTATCCCGATGCTAACTGTTAGTACCAGGATCAATATATTTTTTAAAGTTTTCATATTCAAGATGATGAAGAACGAGGAGATATTCCATAAAATTACCAAATATTTAACCAAAAAAATAGCGATGAGTTTTTAACCCATCGCATAATTGAATATGGAATAATTATTTATTTGATCAGATCAGGTTAACACTGCGGTTAACGAATTCAGTCAGATCAGCTCCTGTTAATAAACCTTGCGACAACAAGGCCAGGTCAAATGCCTGGCGGGCAAGCTGGGACTGTGCTGTTTCATCCTCATCCTGCAATATGCGGGTGATCAGCTTATGATTGGCATTTACAATGACTTTGTAATTATCCGGCATATTGCCATAAAATCCCATGCCACCACCCATGGCAGCCATTTCTTTCATGCGGCGCATAAACTCGTCCATGGTTACGGTCACCGGCAGTTCCTCAGGATTAAGGCTTTCCAGCTCAACTTTAAACGCAGGGCGATTAATGGCAGTATCAAAAATTGTTTTCACTTTGGCCGATTCTTCTTCAGTTAAAATATGGGCCGGTGCATCATCTTTTTTGATCAGCTTATCGGCCACATCAGAATCCACCCGTTTTAAGGAGGTCTTCTCCAGTTTCTGCTCCAGGCTGCTCACAAAATGGTTATCAATAGGCGAGCTCATCAGCAACACATCATAACCCTTTTTATTGGCCGACTGGATAAAGGCATCCTGTTTTTCAGGATCATTGGTATAGATATAAACGAGCTGTCCGTCCTTATCGGTTTGCTCAGCTGCTACCTTTTCCTTGTACTCATCCAGCGTGAAATTTTGTTTGGAGGTATTGGTCAGCAGAGCGAAATCCTTTGCCTTATCATAAAATTTCTCTTCGCTCACCATACCATATTTTACGAACAGGCCGATATCCGGCCATTTTTCTTCATAGCCTTTACGGTCATTTTTAAATAGTTCTGCCAGTTTATCAGCTACTTTCTTGGTAATATAACTGTTGATCTTTTTTACACTGCTATCGGCCTGCAAGAAGCTGCGGGATACATTCAGCGGAATATCCGGTGAGTCGATCACCCCATGCAACAGCATCAAAAACTCCGGTACAATATCTTTTACCTCGTCGGTAATAAATACCTGCCGCGAGTATAATTTGATCTTGTTGCGCTGAAATTCAAACTCGTTCTTAACCTTCGGGAAGTATAAAACACCAGTCAGGTTAAAAGGATAATCCACATTCAGGTGTATCCAGAAAAGTGGTTCTTCAGAGAAAGGGTAAAGCTGTTTGTAAAACTCCAGGTAGTCCTCATCCTTCAGGTCATTCGGAGATTTTGTCCAGATAGGATTGGTATCGTTGATGATGTTGGGTACGTCAACCTGTTTGTATTTCGGTTTACCTTCTTCATCCTCGCCGTCGGGTTCATCTTCGGTTTTTGTGCCGAAAATGATGGGGACAGGTAAAAACCGGCAGTATTTATCCAGTATCTCCTGTAGTTTGTATTTGCTCAAAAACTCTTCCGAATCCTTGTTAATATGCAGCGTGATCTCAGTACCGCGCTCAGTCAGATTGCCATCACTCAATTCAAACTCAGTACTACCATCACATTCCCAATGCGCAGGTTGGGCGCCTTCCTGGTACGATAAGCTTTCGATCTCTACCCGGTCGGCCACCATAAAGGCAGAGTAGAAGCCTAAACCAAAGCGACCGATAATCTCGTTCGCATCTTTGGCTTCCTTAAACTTATCCATAAACTCAGTAGCTCCCGAAAAAGCGATCTGGTTGATGTATTTTTTGATTTCTTCAGCTGTCATACCCAGACCGTTGTCAGATATGGTAATGGTCTTTGCCTTTTCGTCAAAAGCCACCTCAACACGCAGGTCGCCCATTTCGCCATTGTACTGACCTAATGAGCTCAGGCGTTTGATCTTTTGAGTAGCATCAACCGCATTGGATACCAGCTCGCGCAAAAATATTTCGTGGTCTGAGTATAAAAATTTCTTAATGATCGGGAAAATGTTCTCGGTGTGGATCGAGATCGTTCCTTTTTCTTGCATAATCTATAATTGTTTTATAAATGAATGTACTATGTTAATGCCCATTCATCAATGCTTGTTCCAAAGTTGGGATATTGTCAAATTGGCAGGGATGGTTATTGGTTGATTAAGTTACATTGAGTTGATTAAGTTCTGTTGTTCAACTAATTTCTGACAACTTAATCAACGGTTCACTCAATCAACTATTGCTTGCAACAGCGCCTCAGCCACCTCCTTCAACTTTCCGGCTGTTTCCTTATCTGTAATATTCCCCTCACTATCCATTTTGGATCGGACAAAAGATATCAGCAGAGTAGCATCTTTCACCAGGTTGGCATCAATAGCGCCTAATATTTTGATAAGGGCCTCATGGGCATTCTCGCCGCCTGTTGAGGCTGTGATAAGGGCAGTTGGTTTGTTCACAAATGAGCCGCTGGATACTGTCCAGTCCAGCGCATTTTTTAAAGCCCCGGGAACACCAAACGCATATTCGGGCGTGCAGATGATAATGCCATCAGCCTCTGCCAATTGCTGCCTGAAATCAGTTACCGCGGCTGGAGGGAAGTCATTATCCAATCCGGGGTCAAAGGCCGGGATCTCGCTCATACCGCTATAAATGATATAGTTGATATCAGCAGGCATCATTTTGCTTAAAGCAAGTAAGATATTATGGTTAGATGAACCTGCCCGCAGGCTCCCGGATATGGCGAAAATGGTTTTATTCATACAGAATTACAAAGCTCAAGTATAGCAAACGCTCTGTTACTGCATTGTAAAAAGTTACCGGGGCAATTGCCGTTATACCGGTAGTAAAAAATTTCATTTGTCGGGCATCAGGCCTTATGCTCGTAGTAAAAAAACCGATTAGCCGGGCATCGGGCTATATACCGGTAGTAAAAAAAATGATTAGCCGGGTATTGATGGTTATACCCGTAGTAACATCTAATGCTTTTTAAAGTTAAAATGCTGTTTATCAATTATTTGATAAAATTTCAAAGAATTTTTGGTAATAAAATGCTCAGGATTGTCAGCTTTTTTTGACGCTTGTAAACGCGAATCGTTTACTCAGGTGAAGTATATAAATATAGACAAAAGTTGGCTGAGATGAAACATATGCAGTATTTCATTTGGGATTATTTACGCAGTTTTATTATATCCAAATGATAGCATAAATTTCCCAAAAAACAATGGAAAAAATATTATGCTAATTATACAATTCACAATCCCGGCTACATCGAAATGTACGTACGAACACATGTATTCATAGCTAAAATACTCATATACAATTAAAATAAGAAAAGTGAGTATTATGTAGATTGTTTTATTAATTTTAAATAAAAAATATACCGGAATAATCAGTACAATAATCATTATCACGGTCGCAAATAATACCTCAATCAGGTAGCCGATGATATTGGAAAATAATTCATATTTAGTAGTGGCGTTTTCTATTATTAAAGTTTTAAAACGACTATCCAGAAACCCTAAAACAATAAAAAACACCAAATATTTAGTAAATAAATAAAACGAAATTTTCAAAAGTGATGGTCTTGACCCCATAAGATTATTTTATCATTAAACTTATAGCTAAGTTTTGTCAACTAATTTGCTAATTTTCATGTGAGGTATATAAATATACACAAAATTTGCCTGAAATGCAACAGCATACCCTGGTTCAATCGCCACACTTGAGCCATAGAGCAAGCATCAACGTAATCCTCTAATCACAAAAAATCAACGGTCTATGCAGCAAATTGTAATAAAAATGCAGCTCCATGTCCTTCAGACGACTGTACTTTGATGGTGCCTTTATGCAACAGCATGATCTGTTTGCACAAGCTGAGCCCTATGCCGCTGCCTGTTTTGCGGGTACTAAAGAATGGTATAAATATCTTGTCCAGCAACTCATTCGGTATGCCTAAACCATTATCACCAACCCTCACCACTGTTTTATTAGCCAGCACTTCCGCAGAAAGCGATATGCGCGGATCTTCACGGTCTTTTACAGCTTCAATGGCATTCACCATCAGGTTGATCATCACCTGCTCCAGTAAATTAATATCCGCTTCAATGGATAAGGTCGGGTCGCGTAATACAATCTCCAGTTCAATATGCTTCTTTTCTAACGAAGGCTGCATCAGGCTGTTCAGGTTCTCGAACAGGTCGCGCACCATTATCTTTTTAAGGTCAAGTTTGGTGATCTTGTTCAGGTTCCTGTAACTCTCGGTGAATTTAAGCAAGCCCTCGCTGCGCCTCTTGATGGTATCTATACCCAGCTCCAGGTCTTCCAACTGACTGCTTACCGGGCTGTTGGCAATTTCCGGCGCCTGCAAGCGGTTCTTTAAGGTATCCGCCAGTGAAGATATTGGCGCCACCGAGTTCATGATCTCGTGCGTCATTACACTCAGCAGTTTTTGCCAGGCCTTTGATTCCGTTTCGTCCAAAGCCTCGCTCACATTCTGGAAAGCTACCAGCTTATAATTCTTGTCGTCACTGCGGAGCACGCTGGCTGTCACCAGTATTTTGTACTGCTGCTGGTTTCGGGTAATGGAAATTACCTTGCTCTCGCCGGGTTTTATATCGATGATCTCCTTGTACAAAGCCTCTTCCCGCTTTTCCAGCGAATAAATGGTTTTGATATATGGTATGCCGATTATCTTTTTGAACGCTTCGTTTATCCATCCGGTTTCGCCGGTTTCATATTCGTAGGAGAGGATGCCGGTATCCACCAACTCCAGTATTTTTTGCAGGTAATGGTATTGTGTTTCGCGCTCGCGGCTGATCAGTTTAAAGGTGGTATTGATCTCGTTAAAGCCTTTACGCAAAGGTTTAAGCTCGTTCGGCGCCCGGCGAACATCAAAATGACGCGAGAAATCGCGGTAGTGTATCGATTCAACAAACTGGCTTACCTCGTCCTGCGCCTTTTTCTGAAAGCGTATCATGTCTATCAGCTCGTATACCAGCAGGGGAAAAAGTATCACCAGGTACAGGTACATGCCCTGGCCCTGTACCGCTACAATGGATGTGGCCGATAGTGTAATAAAAAGGATCAGTACCCGCAGCAATAGCCGCCACTCGTAACGTTTAAATATCATACTTGCTCAATCTGCGGTATAACGCCGTGCGTGTTAATCCCAGTTCCTTGGCAGCACGGGTAATGTTGCCGTTATTTTTTTCTATCACCCTTAATATCGCATTCTTTTCCAGCGTGCTCAGTGGTACATTATCAGCATCCGTTTCGCTTTCTCCGGGTGTTTCCAGTATCGAAAATATCAGGTCGTCGGCCCTTAACATGGAGTCGTCAGCCATAATTACCGCCCGTTCAATGGTATATTGCAACTCGCGCACATTACCAGGGAAATTATATTGCTTTAATTTTTGCAGCGCTCCGGCATCAAAGTCGACCGCCGCTTTTAAATATTTGCCTGCATACATTTTGGCAAAATGACGGGCCAGTATCACAATATCCTCGTTACGCTTGCGCAATGGCGGCATATTGATCTCAACCGTATTGATACGGTAGATCAGATCCTTACGGAAACGGTTCTCATTAGCCAGTTCGTACAAGGGCACGTTGGTGGCGCATATCAGCCGGATGTCTATATCAACCGCTTTATTGGTACCCAGCCGGGTAACCTGGCGGTTTTGCAGTACGGTTAATAATTTGGCTTGCTGCTGCAGGGTGATGTTACCTATTTCATCCAAAAACAAAGTGCCTCCCTCTGCATCCTCAAAACGGCCGGTGCGGTCCTCACGGGCATCAGTATAAGCACCCTTTTTATGTCCAAAAAGCTCGCTTTCAAACAATGTGTCCGTTAACGCACCAACGTCTACCTTTATAAAAGGCTTATCGGCGCGCAATGAACGTTCATGAATAGCTTTGGCCATCAGGTCTTTCCCTGTGCCGTTCTCGCCCAAAATTAAAATGTTGGCATCGGTAGGGGCAATCTTATTTACTTTGTGAAATATATCCTGCATTACTTCCGAATCGCCAAGTATAGAAGTATTGCCAACAGATTTTACTGTTGCTTTTGCCGGCTTGTAACCTTCCTGCTTATCCAGTAATTCCTTTATCGTTGCTATCAGCTTTTCATTATGCCATGGCTTCACCACAAAATCGTTGGCGCCTTCTTTTAATGAACGTACGGCCAGGTCGATATCCCCATAAGCCGTGATCATGATCACGCAAACATTTGGCTTCCATTCCTTTATCTTCCTCAGCCAGTATAAACCTTCGTTCCCGGTATTAATGGCACTGTTAAAATTCATGTCAAGCAGTACCAGGTCAACCTGGTTACGTTGTAGCAGCCAGTTTAAATTCTCCGGGTTCTTCTCCGTGATAACTTCCTGGGTCTCGGTTTTCAATAAAAGCTTAACCGCGGTTAATACATCAATGTCATCATCAACAACCAAAACAGTTGCTTTCTTTAATATCATAGTATATTTATTTGTTCGTGACCAATAGTTTAAGGTTTCGTGTTAAAAGCCCTAAATTAGTAATAAAAATTGCTTGTGCGGTGTTGCGCAACCCAATATGCAAATACAATTTTTATGCTAAAAATAACCAGTACAGGTATATAAGCTATAATTGGCTAACTATGAACTATTAACTATGAACTACAAGCCCGGATAATTAAAAACTACTGTATCATAACCGTACACTTGCTGTAACAGAAGCGTACGCTTTGATTTGGTATTTTCATATTAAGCTACTGAAAAACAGCTATTTAATTTGTGGCATATCTTTTTGTAACCAATAACAAAATATAATTTATAACCGTGGACAGAAAAATTGAAAAAAGCGCCTGGAACAGCAAACGTATAATGACAATTGCGGGTATAGTAGCAATTGTTGCCCTTGTAGCAGGCAGTATTTATTTTACATCGGGTAAAAGCAAGTATAACGCACCCATTGACCGTATCACTATCAGCGAAATTAAGAAGGGACCTTTCCAGGAATTTATTCCTGTGAACGGAACAGTACTACCGCAGATCACTTATTACCTGGATGCCGTTCAAGGTGGTACCGTGCAGGAAAAATATGTGGAAGACGGCGCCAAACTGAAAAAAGGCGATCCTATTTTAAGATTATCAAATACTGACGTTGAATTGAGCCTGGCAAACGCTGAGAATCAGGTGTATAATGTGCAGACCCAGATGCAGATCTCAAAAAACCAGGCCGATCAGAATACAGTAAACAGGCTGCAAACCATGGCAGATGCCGAGAGCCTTTTTAAGGATGCAGAACGTGTATATATTCTGGATAAAAAGCTATATGCACAAAAAGCTATCGGTTTACAGGAATACCAGGCGGCGGTGAATAATTACAATTACCAGCTGGAAAAGAAAAGACTGGCAACCAAGATACTACAACAGGATTCTGTAATGACCAAAGAGCAGGATATACAATCAAAAGAGCAATACCAGCAAATGAAGAAGAGCCTGGCACTGATGCGTAATGAAGTGTCAGACCTGATTGTAAAAGCACCTATGGATGGCCAGTTAACATCGCTTGATGCCGAAATAGGCCAGAACAAGAACAAAGGCGAGCACCTGGCACAATTTGACGGTTTAACAGGCTTAAAAGTTCAGGCATTGGTAGATGAGCATTATATATCAAGGGTTATAGCGGGTTTAACAGCCTACTACCCTACAGACGATAAAACTTATAAACTGATCGTGAAAAAAGTATTCACCGCGGTGGGTACCGGCGGACAATTTAAAGTGGACCTGCTATTTGTAGGTGAAACTCCTCCGGGTTTAAGAAAAGGCCAGACCTTACAGATCCGCCTTGCGTTCAGCGATGAAGCACCTGCATTATTATTGCCAAAAGGTGGTTTCTTCCAGCAAACAGGTGGTAACTGGATATTCAAAGTAAGCGAGGATGGTAAAACAGCTTATAAGGCTGATATACAACTGAACAGGCAAAACCCTGACTATTATGAAGTGGTACGCGGATTGAAACCAGGCGACAAGGTAATTACCTCGAGCTATGAGAATTACGGTGATATCCAGGAATTGGTATTAACCAAGTAACGTTTTATAAAAAAGCAGCGTCTTATAGAAAAACTGATTATTAACTAACAATAAAAACAAAAAAATCCTTACGCTAAACCAAAGGATTTAGGAGGCACAAATGATTAAAATTACAGATCTTGAAAAATTTTACCGCACAGAAGAGGTAGAAACGATTGCATTGAACAAACTATCCATCCACGTAAATACGGGTGAGTTTGTAGCCATCATGGGCCCGTCAGGTTGCGGAAAATCAACCTTATTAAATATCCTGGGTATGCTGGATGATCCGGATGGCGGAAGCTATGTTTTTAACGGCATCGAAGTGGCTCATTTTAACGAACGTAAAAGGGCCGATCTGCGCAAGCATAATATCGGTTTCGTGTTCCAGAGCTTTAACCTGATTGACGAGCTGACCGTATTTGAAAACGTGGAACTGCCATTGATCTACACTGGCGTACCAAGCTCCGAAAGAGTAAAAAGGGTAGAGGAAGTGTTAGACAAAATGCAGATCATGCATCGCCGCAATCACTACCCTCAGCAGTTATCAGGTGGTCAGCAACAGCGTGTGGCTATTGCCCGTGCGGTTGTAAACAAACCAAAACTGATACTGGCGGATGAGCCTACCGGTAACCTGGACAGCAGCAACGGTAACGACGTAATGGAACTATTAACTGACCTTAACGAGCACGGAACAACGATCATCATGGTTACACACTCTGAGCATGATGCACGTTACAGCCATCGCATTATCCGCTTGCTTGACGGTCAGACCGTTGTAGAAAATATAATGATCTGAGGATCATTACCTAAACTCGATTAGTTAAATAATCAGTTGATTAATGTGTGTCTCCCTAACTCCTTCTTTATTGAAGGAGTTAGTTCGAGCGTTTAATGCCCTCCACTTTCCGAAGACCGGGTGTTGGATGACTTTTAAAAAATGTATTCAATAATTGATACAAAAACATCTCTCCTGACGGGGAGGAAAGGAGGGGCTTGTGTTAAAAAATTATATTAAAACTGCATTCCGCAGTCTCACAAAAAACAAAGAATTTACAGCAATTAATGTACTGGGGCTGGCTTTAGGGCTGGCTACCTGTTTGCTGATCGTATTATATGTGGTTGACGAGTTGAGCTATGACCGCTACAACACCAAAGCCGACCGCGTTTACCGGGTTAACGAAGACCTCAAATTAGGCAACAACAATGTGCTGTATGCAGTATGTATGCCGCCGCTCGCCCAAACATTAAAGAATGATTTCCCCGAAGTAGAAGATGCTGTAAGACTAAAACAGTCCGGTGGTTTTCATGTCCAAAAAGGGGATGAAAGTATACTGGAATACGGAACAGTTTTTGCCGATCCTTCGCTGTTTAATGTTTTCACCCTGCCCATGATACAGGGCAACCCTGCCACAGCGTTAAAAGAACCCAATAGTGTTGTATTGACAGAAAGCACCGCTAAAAAATATTTTAATACGACCAATGCAGTTGGCCAAACGCTTAAAATTGATAACAACCAATTGCTGAATGTTACAGGGGTGATTAAGGACATCCCCAAACAATCCCATTTTAACTTTGACTTTTTCGTATCAATGTCCACCTGGCCCGATAGTAAGTCGAACCAGTGGTTAAGAAGCGACTATAACACTTACATATTATTCAGAAAGGGAACCAATACCCAGGCGTTTGAGAAAAAACTGCCGGCTTTCCTCTATAAATACAGCAATGGCGAAATGCAGGCCAGCCTGCATTTGACTATGGATGCTTTTGAAAAAAGCGGAAGTTATTTCAGGCTCAACCTGATTCCGCTACTGGATATCCATCTTCATTCAAACCGCGACAGTGAGCTTAGCCATAACGGTACAGTACAGTATGTATATATATTTTCGGCTATTGCTTTGTTTATACTTGTAATTGCCTGTATCAACTTCATGAACCTTTCAACCGCCCGCTCTGCCAACCGGGCGCGCGAAGTAGGGGTACGCAAGGTTTTAGGCTCACCGCGCAAATACCTGATCGCGCAGTTTTTAACAGAGTCGGTTTTAGTCACCCTGGCAGCTGCATTTATCGCGTTCGCGGCAGTCATACTGTTATTGCCCTTATTTAATTTTGTATCCGGCAAACAGTTGATGCTCAATTCGCAAACACTTGCCTGGATACTGCCAACCCTCCTGGTTGTAGTTATTGTGGTTGGTTGTCTTGCCGGATCATATCCTGCACTGTTTCTTTCGGCTTTTAAACCAATTAATGTACTGAATGGGAAAATAGCGTCCGGCTTCAAAGGCGGCAGGCTGCGTAGTTTATTGGTAGTATTCCAGTTTTCTATTTCGATCTTCCTGATCATCGGCACCATAGTTATTTACAACCAGCTGAACTATATACAAACCAAAGACCTTGGTTATAAACGCGACCAGGTGCTGATCATTGATAAAGCATTTGAATTAGGTAACCATGCCCAAACATTTAAAGAGCAGGTAAAGCAACTGCCGGGTGTGGTTAATGCCACATTAACAGGCTATCTGCCAACTTCGCAAATGCGCAATAGTTCCATCTTTTTCAAGGATGCTTCGGCCGATCAAAAGAAAGCTATTTTCCCGCAAAGCTGGAACGTTGATGTTGATTACATAGCTACGCTTGGTATGAAAATGGTTTCCGGCAGAAATTTCTCAAACCAGATGCCCACAGATTCCGCAGGTTTGATCATCAATGAAACCGCCGCCAAGTTTTTAGGCTTTAAAGACCCCTTGAATAAAACGCTGTTCAGGAATATGGATGGTAATGTAAACCATACCAAACCCTATCATATCATAGGTGTAGTTAAGGATTTTAACTTCAGTTCCCTTCGCGAAAATATCACTCCCATGGTTTTGCTGCTGAATGAGGATATGGGGTATTTGAGCGTAAAGGTAAAAACATCCAACCTGCCCGCTTTGATAGATCAGATGAAAAGTAAATGGGGAAGTTTTACACCTGTGCATTTTCAATACTCATTTATGGACCAGGATTTTGATGCGGCTTACAAGGCCGAACAACGGACGGGAACCATATCCATGATATTTACGGCATTGGCCATTATCATAGCCTGTTTGGGTCTATTCGGTCTGGCCGCTTACGCCGCCGAACAGCGTACCAAAGAGATTGGCATACGTAAAATATTGGGTGCAAGCGTATCGGTCATCGTGAAAACACTGTCAATTGATTTTATCAGATTAGTGATCATCTCTATTGTGGTTGCCACCCCTATAGCCTGGTTTTTAATGAATAAATGGCTGCAGGATTTTGCGTACCGCATCAATATTCAATGGTGGGTGCTGGTGCTTGCAGGTTTTGCTGCCGTAATTATTGCAATAGTTACCGTAAGCTTCCAGTCGATAAAAGCAGCGCTGGCAAACCCGGTAAAAAGTCTCAGAAGCGAATAGAATTTTAATACCGAAAGGAAAATGAAATATATCATCAAATATTTATTGGCGGCCATACTTGTTACAGGCAGC
>JBEHXM010000109.1:0-18068 GCA_048498695.1 Bacteroidota bacterium | reverse complement strand
CTCTCCCTGAATTCAGGGAGAGAGCGTCATTTAATCTCCTCCCCTGGAATCAGGGGAGGTTGGGAGGGGTAAAAGAGCGTGGCCTAGTGTGCTATAAAACCATTCATCTAACCGTAATTTTCCTACCTTTGCCCTATTCCATTATACCATGAGCGAAGAAAGATCATTAAATTTTTTAGAAGAGATAGTTGAAGAAGATATCCGCGAGGGAAAGAACGGCGGGCGTGTGCTTACCCGTTTCCCGCCGGAGCCCAATGGTTACCTGCATATCGGTCATGCCAAATCCATTTGCCTGAACTTTGGGCTGGCGAAGGAATATGGCGGGCAAACCAATCTCCGTTTTGATGACACCAACCCTGTGAAAGAGGATGTGGAGTATGTAGACAGCATTAAGGCCGACATTAAATGGCTGGGCTTCGACTGGGCCAATGAGCTGTATGCCTCTGATTATTTCGACCTGATCTATGCTTTTGCTTTGACGCTGATCCGTAAGGGTTTGGCGTATGTGGATGACAGTACGCCCGAAGAAATTGCTGCCCAGAAAGGTACGCCAACTGAACCAGGTAAGGGCAACGAATACCGTAACCGCAGCGTGGAAGAAAACCTGCGCCTGTTTGAAGAAATGAAGGCCGGTAAATACCCGGATGGCGCCAAAGTACTACGGGCTAAGATAGACCTGGCATCGCCCAACATGCACTTCCGCGACCCGATTATGTACCGCATTAAACATGCACACCATCACCGTACGGGTGACAAATGGTGCATTTATCCGATGTATGATTTCGCCCACGGGCAGTCGGATGCTATTGAGGAAATTACACACTCGGTTTGTACGCTGGAGTTTGTACCACACAGGCCCTTGTATGATTGGTTTATAGATAAATTAGAGATATTCCCGTCAAAACAATATGAGTTTGCCCGGCTGAACATGAACTATACCGTGATGAGCAAGCGCAAGCTGCTGCAGCTGGTAGAGGAAGGCTATGTAGAGGACTGGGATGATCCGCGTATGCCTACCATCAGCGGGTTGCGTCGCCGTGGTTATACCCCGAACTCTATCCGCGAGTTTTGCGAACGGATTGGAGTGGCCAAGCGCGAGAACATGATAGACCTGAGCCTGCTGGAGTTCTGCGTACGCGAGGACCTGAACAAAACTGCCTGGCGCCGTATGGCTGTACTTGACCCGATAAAGCTGGTGATCACCAATTACCCTGAAGACCAGTTTGAGGAAATGTACAGCGAGAACAACCCCGAAGCCGAAGGCGGCGATGGCGGCCGTAACATTCCCTTCGGGCGTGAGCTGTGGATAGAGCGTGAAGACTTTATGGAAGATCCGCCAAAGAAATTCTTCCGACTGGGTGTGGGGCTGATGGTGAGGTTAAAGAGCGCCTACATTGTAAAATGCGAATACTTTGAAAAGGATGCTGACGGTAACGTGACCGAAGTGCATTGTGTTTATATCCCTGAGTCGCGCTCTGGTAATGATACCAGCGAAATTCATGTGAAAGGTACCATCCATTGGGTAAGTGCGGCACATGCCAAAACTGCCGAGGTACGCCTGTACGACCGCCTGTTCCGCGTGGATGATCCATCTAACGAAAACGGCGATTTTAAAGAATACCTCAACCCCGATAGCTTACAGATCATCCCCAAAGCCTATATAGAACCCGACCTGGCCAACGCCAAACCAGGCACCGGAGTACAATTTATGCGGAAGGGATATTTCACTCCGGATAAACATTCGACGCCGGAACATTTGATATTTAACCGCACGGTGACTTTGAAGGATGGCTGGGTGAAAAAGTAATGTTATTGATGAATTACTGACTGTAACGTCAGTTTTACAATAGACAGGTAAAGAAAATTTCGTGTAATCACTTAAATTCTTAGTAGCTTTATTATATTGACTATTAACTGATTTTGTGATGAAACCTTTACTTAAACCAGCACTCTCAGGCGCATTGATCTGTTGCCTGTTTTCTTCCTGTTTAAAATATGCCAAACCTGATGTTGGCCCGGTTACTTTCAACTCGCCGGGTATGGCGTTTGATTTCAACAAAGTTAATAATGAGCGTTTTGACGGCTGCACCTATTACCAGGTACCCAGTAACGGACCGGCTGCGCATTTCCGCATAAATGGTTATAGCACCAGCAATGGCCATACACTCAGGATAGATATTTTTGACGAGGATAAAACTCTTAAGGTTGGCGAAACTTATAGTGTCACCACTTCGGCAGATACCACCAAAGACAATATCTTTTATAATTATAATCCCAATAACGGTGCAGTTTATGGCAGTTCATTAGCCAGCCCTAAAGGCGATTTAACTATTACAGAAGCTACCGGCGATCATATCAAAGGCACCTTTACAGGCTGGCTGTATGATGTACTCGATTTGAGAGGTATCTATGTGATCTATGACATAGAAAATGGCACTTTTTACGCCAAATATGACGATCCATCTAAAAAGTAAATGCGTTAATACTTCTGATACACATTATACAGCACATTCAAATCCAGCTGGGTTAGCTGCGGTTTAATGTCGGTTTGTACAAAGTGGCGTTTAAAGGCTACTATGGCGGCATTCAGGTTCGAGGTATCATATCCTATCAGCCGTAATGCCGTAGCATAATCAAAATTATCGGGCGCCAGCTCCAGTACCTCATCGCTCCAGTAGCCGAAACCATGCTGGGCCAATGTTTTCCAGGGAAAGTACGGTCCGGGATCAGGTTTGCGGAGGGGGGCTATGTCCTGGTGACCGATGAAATTGGTAGCCGGAATGTTATAAGTCTTTTTAAGATAGGTGAGCAAAGCCAGCACGCTTTTTACCTGCGGACCGGTGAACGGCTCGTTCCCGTTATTATCAATCTCGATGCCTATCGAGCAGCTGTTCATATCGCTGATGCTGCCCCACCTGCTCACGCCGGCATGCCAGGCACGCAGGTAATCGTTCAGCATGTGGTATACCTTGCCGTCTTTAGCTACTACATAATGGGCGCTCACCTGGGTGCGGGAAATGGTGAAAGTGCCCAGCGTTTGCCGTACCGAATCCTGCGCGGTAAAATGGATGATCACATAATTGGGCTTGCGCAAGTTGGAGTTTACCGTACCCACAAATTCCGACGGCACCTGAACACCGCTGCTATCCACTAATATGGCAGGTTGCTCCAGCTGGATCACCATCGCTGCCGAGTCGGCGTGCTGCTTGTATATTTTGTTGGTAGCCGCATAAGGGCTGATCACTTTAGGCGAACAGGAGGCGAAGATTAAGGCGAAAGCTAAAAGGCAAAAGGCAGAAAGGTTTTTTATGGATAGCATAAGCGAATGTAAACAATTCCTTTTTAAACACGGAAAAGGGGAAAGTGTTCTGGGCGTTCCCCGCTGATAGAAGCGGGTCAGGCTATCCGCTTATACTGCACAGGCATTAGCCGCGGCTGCCGGTATTTGTTGCAATCTTTAACGCCTGGGTGCAAGTGCAAAATATAATTACTTCGATCCTTTAGATGCTTTCTTTTCATCACTCTCCAGACGTCTTTCCAACTTTTTTACATCCTCTGCCGGTGGAAGAGCTTCTGGTTTTACACCGCGTTGAAGCAGTATATCTCTTACTGCTTTATTATTGTCGATATGCTCCTTCGATATTTGATTTTGCTGATTTAAATCTTTTTCAATTACATTATGACTTGTTAATTCATTAGCGAAATCCTTTGCTTTTATGGTCAAAGTGGGTAGGAAATCGGCCAAAGGTTTAGAAGCAGGAACTCCAAGTTTCTTCTTCATGTCATTAGTGCTGAAACCGCCAAACAAAGCCTGGTCACCTTTTGAGCGGATTAGCGCAAATCCCTGACTATCCACACCCCGCTCATACAAAATTCCCGAAAGCGTCTTTTCAGATTTAGTAAGTTTCTCACGGGCAGTAACACGGTCTACATCAAGCAAACGTTGCTCAATAATTTCCTGTTTACGTGTTTGTACGGCAAAATAAGTTTGAGCAAATGCTATTGGTGGCTTTGCAGGGTCGCCATTTTGCGCTATCAAATAACAGGCATAACGGGTTAAAGCAATATCTTCGACTTCTCTTTGTGCGCCACTTCCGACTACGACCATTTTACCGACATCGGCAAAATGGTCTGATACACTTGCATCAGCATTTTCACATGCTTTTTTCGCTTTATCAATTACATTTAAAAAATTTACCCATTTTGAATAGCCTAATATCTCCTGCAATTCCCTTGCGCTCCAACACTCTATGCCATTATAATTATAGCAAGCTTGTTCAAACTTGCCGAATAATTCTATTATTACTTCTCTTTTCATATTACTAATAAAAATAGCAATATAGGTATAAGAATAGACTAATTCCTAAATGTTGAAAAGTGTGTCTATCAATAAGTTTTGTTATTTTTCTATCAGTTGAATAAACTCAGATATTTTGATCGCCGAGTTTGGCTCCTCATCGGTGTATTCCACAGATTCAAACTCGTGCCATGTTGGGTCGATTTTATGATCGAAAGAGCTTAAAAATATTTCAGGCAGTTTCCATTGGTCGGCGTAAAACCATTCGCCATAAATAAGTTTGGATTTAATTAGCGTTTCTAATTCTTCAATGCTGATAGACAGTGTATTATTAAAAATAACCCAATCGATTTTTTTGTAATTGGCGCTATCGCGATATAGGTAACTGAATTTGATATTTGGCATCTACCAAGATAAACCGATGGATAGTCTTTGTCAATCGGATATAAGTGAAGTTTTAGAACCAAAGTCGATGATCTATTTGAAGAAATCTAAAAATGAACTTTCTTTTTAGCAATAATAGCTTTATATCGACCGATGAGTTTAATGTGTAATAAATCGTCTCTTGAATAACCTGAATCAATAAGATAATTATTGATTGCCCAAATTATTGATTTAGCTCTCACATTACCAATATGTTGCCCCCTTTTAAAAATGGCATATAGTGGTTCCATTTGATTTTCCAACCCTTTCATGTGTAAAATTACAAATCAAATATAATGATAAAATGACACTTATAGTCCGTTGACTTATAGTCAACAATAGCCCAACTTGCTTTATATGAGCATCAAGGTTAGAATAGGTCAACGAATTAAAGAATTGCGAAATAAAATTGGTATTTCGCAAGAAGCTTTAGCTAATAAAGCAGAGATTGACAGAACGTATGTTACCGATGTTGAAAATGGCAGAAGAAACATATCTATTGAAAACTTAGAAAAGATTGTCAATGCGCTTGAACTACCATTTAAGGAATTTTTTGACTCTCCTAATTTCAATAGATAATGGGAGCCTTCTATTTAAATACTATCTCCAATTTTCTCGATGATAATAACGATTTAATTATTGGTTCTCTTACTAAGCAAGCCGGAATAGCAGGTTTCCATCAACAATTGCACACCCAGACACTTTCTTGGAATGAAGAAATTAATGTGTTAAAATCTTCACTAAAAGAATTAATTAATCAAAAGTCAGCATCGTCAGAATTTGGAATTTTATTAGAATACCCCATAGCACGTAGAGAGAAAAGGATTGATACAGTAATTATTGCAAATAATTTAATTATAGTAATCGAGTTTAAAGTTGGCAAAGACGATTATTTTAATACCGATAAAGAACAGTTATTAGATTACTGCTTAGATCTAAGAGATTTTCATTTTGAGTCAAGGAACAAAATAATTGTTCCAATCTTACTTGCTACAAATGGGAAAAATATTGAAAATAAATTTCCAAACGAAAATGAGTTAATAAAAAATATAACTTTTGCGAATAGTAATAACATAGCCTCTAATATTCTTGAAATTTTAGAGCGCAATGACGCGAAAATAAAAGAAATAGATAATAATAAATGGGATAAAAGCGATTATTCCCCCACTCCAACAATTATCGAAGCTGCTCAAACTTTATATGCGGGGAAGTCTGTAATTGAGATATCAAGATCACATGCAGGTACTAAAAATCTAACAAAAACATCAGATGCGATTGTAAATGCTATTAAATTAGCGAAGGCTAATAATCAAAAAATCGTATGTTTTATTACTGGCGTGCCGGGAGCTGGAAAAACACTTGCAGGCTTAAATATTGCACACGATAATGAATTTCAAGGTCATGAAAAATCTTTAGCAACATTCCTGTCAGGCAACGGTCCTTTAATTAAAGTATTGAGAGAAGCATTATCTCGTGATGCTTTCAAAAAAATCAAATCGAGTGATAAAAACGCCAGAAAGAAAGAAACTGATCGAATCATATCATTTATCGAAAATGTACATCGCTTTTTAGATCATTACTTTTTAGAAAAGGAAAGAATACCGAATAATAAGATTGTGATTTTTGATGAAGCCCAAAGAGCTTGGAACGCCGAACAGTCTATGAGAAAATTTCAAAGACCATATTCAGAGCCCGAAATGATGTTTGAAATCATGAACAGACATAAAGATTGGGCAGTAATAGTAGCATTAGTGGGAGGTGGACAAGAAATAAATACTGGAGAAGCGGGATTACCAGAGTGGGGTAGGATCATTCAAGAAAAATTTAATGACTGGAAAGTTTATATTTCACCACAACTAAAAACAGGTAATCACAGCACAGGTAACTTAACTTTATTTGAGCGATCACCGGGTAATGTTGAAGTAGTTGAAAATATAGATTTACATTTAGATGTCTCTCTAAGATCTTACAAAGCAGAAGAGCTATCTAACTGGGTTAATCTACTTTTGACTGATCGACCAAAAGAGGCACTAGAAGTTTACAGTGAGAAACTATCTAATTATAAGATTGTTCTAAGTAGAGATTTAGAAAAGGCGAAAAACTGGCTTAAATCCAACTGTAAAGGATCGAGAAGGATGGGATTAGTTGCAAGTTCAGGAGGGCGAAGATTAAGACCTTATGGTTTAGAAGTGAAACTACAATTAGAAGAAGCTGAATGGTTTTTGAATAGTCGAAGTGATATAAGATCATCTTACTATTTAGAGATTCCAGCAACTGAATTTGGTATACAGGGATTAGAATTGGACTGGACTGGTGTATGTTGGGATTTAGATTTAAGAAGAAATAACTATACCTGGGACTTTAATTCATTTAGAGGAACTGCATGGCAAAAAGTTAGTAATGAAGAAAATAGAAAATTTGTTATTAATAAATATAGAGTCCTTTTAACACGTGCAAGAGAAGGAATGATCATATATGTTCCTTTAGGCAGTGATGATGATCCAACGAGAAATCCTAAATTTTATAATTCAATTTCGAGTTACCTTAAAGAATGTGGAGTTATAGAAATATAACTATTTGATTCTTATTCCAACCGCTCATCTCCAAAAGTGTTTCCTTCGCGCATGTCGCCGGTATCGTAGCCTTTTTTAAACCAGTACATGCGCTGGGCGCTGGTGCCGTGGGTAAAGCTGTCGGGGGTTACGCGGCCCTGGTATCTTTGCTGCAGGCGGTCGTCGCCGATCTGATGGGCGGCGTTCAATGCCGAGTCGATATCCGGGCGTTCGATGATGATATTGTTATGGTGGTTCAGCGCTTCGTAATGTGCCCACAGGCCGGCATAAAAATCAGCCTGCAGTTCCAGCTTTACAGATAGCTTGTTATAATCACTCTCGCTCAGCTGACTGCGGGCGCGTTCCATTTTTTCAGATACCCCCAGCAGGTCCTGCACATGGTGACCCACTTCGTGCGCTATCACATAGGCCTCGGCAGCTTCGCCGGGCGCCTGGAAACGGTTTTGCAGTTCGTCAAAAAAACTCAGGTCGAGGTATACGCGCTGGTCGGCAGGGCAATAGAAGGGGCCGGTTGCCGCGGTAGCAAATCCGCAGGCGGCATCTACCTGCCCGGTATAAAAATGCAAGATAGGGTGCTTGTAGGTTTTGCCCATAGCGGTAAACAGGCTGTCCCACACTACGGTGGTACCCTCAAACACCATGCGGGAGAGACGTTTGGCCTGGCTCTCGGGTCCGCTTACAGGCTGCGAGTTTTGTTGTGCTGCATCAGGCTGCCCGCCCTGGTCAAATAGCTGTGAGGGGTTTACACCCGTAAAAATGTAGATCAGGAAACCGATCAGCCCCAAAATGCCGCCGCCAAACAATACCCCACGACCTCCTCCGCTGCTGCTGCCTTCTTCTACGTCATCGCTTTCGCGTCCGCCAAACCATTTCATAATGTTGAGTTTAATGGTAGGTTAACAGTGAGGGTTTTGATATTGTTTTTGGGAAAGGAAAGGGTGGTGGGGTAGTCTTGTAAACTTATTTATAATGGACCCTGTTTAAGCCTGCTCCCGCGAGTTTAACGCAGTGTAACTCGTGGTTGGCATAAATTCAGCTTTCAGCTAATTTGTTATACAGCAGCTGAAAGCTGTAACCATATTAGCCACAAGTTGGAAACTTGCGGCAGCGTTGAACCTGAACTTGTAAAATTTATTGAATTGCCTGAATTCTGCCCATTCTTTAATTCTGAAAATTCCGGTTCAGACAAATGCGTTAGTGATGGCAGCGGATACCGGCACTTCGACAGGCTCAGTGTGACAGGCCGTGGCTAATGCCTGTACAGTATGAGCGTACAGCACGGGCCGCAGGTAACGCCCAACAAAAACATCATGCACATTTGACTTGCCTAAAGGGAGGTTGCTTCGTTCCTCGCAATGACGTGGTGGTGAGTTGCCGACATAACTTTCTCCTCAAAAATCGCTACATTCACCTTTATAATCTATCGCAATGAAGAGAACTTTTACCCTCGCTTTATTAGCTGTGTCGGCATTGGCGCAGGCGCAGCAAAAAAGTATCAGCGGTTTTACGCCTGCTTCGGCGGCAAAGCAGCTGGCTACGGAACAGGCTTTTGACCAGTCGCTGAGTGCGCCGCGTATAGGGCAAACCATTAAGGAGCTGTCGGCTTATCCGCACAATGTAGGTTCGGCAGGCAGCAAAGCGGTTGCCGAAAAGATATTGCAGAAATATAAAAGCTTCGGCCTCAATGCCCGTATAGAAACCTATTACGTGCTGTTCCCGACACCGAAAACGCGGGTGCTTGAACTCACCGGCCCCACCAAATATACCGCAACGCTGAAAGAACCTGCCCTGGCGGAAGATCCCACATCGGGCCAGGCCAACCAATTGCCTACCTACAACGCCTGGAGCGCCGACGGTGATGTGAGCGCACAGCTGGTGTTTGTGAACTATGGTTTGCCCGGGGATTACGAAAAGCTGGCTACCCTTGGCGTGGATGTGAAGGGCAAGATCGTTATCGCCAAATACGGACGGTCATGGCGGGGTATTAAGCCCAAGGTGGCGTATGAGCATGGCGCCATCGGCTGCATCATCTACTCCGACCCGAGGGATGATGGTTACAGTGCCGGCGATGTGTACCCCAAAGGATCGTACAAGAGCGAAAATGGTGTGCAGCGGGGCTCGGTAATGGATATGGTGGTTTATCCCGGCGATCCGCTTACACCCGGCATTGGCGCCAGTAAGGATGCCAAAAGGTTAGATAGAAAAGATGCGACGACGATAATGAAGATACCGGTGCTGCCCATCAGCTACCACGATGCGCAACCCCTGTTAGCCGCACTGGATGGCCCCGTTGCTGAAGGCGACTGGAGCGGAAGCCTGCCCATTACTTATCATATTGGTCCGGGCAAGGCGGTAGTACACCTTAAAACGGAGTTCAACTGGGATATAGTGCCTTGTTACGATGTAATCGCTACTATCAAAGGCTCCAAATATCCCGACCAGTGGGTGATGCGCGGTAATCACCACGATGCCTGGGTAAACGGTGCCGACGACCCTATCAGCGGTCAGGCAGCTTTGCTGGATGAGGCCAAAGCCCTGGGCGACCTGCTCAAAACCGGCTGGAAACCCAAACGTACCATTGTATACTGTTCCTGGGACGGTGAAGAACCGGGACTGTTAGGGTCGACAGAATTTGCCGAAGGTCATGATAAGGAATTGCAACAAAAAGCGGTGATCTATATCAATTCAGACAGTAACGGTCGCGGGTTTTTGAATGAGGGCGGATCGCAGGCGCTGGAGAACTTTATGGACGAGATCACCCAAAACATTACCGACCCGCAAACCAATGTAAGTGTTTTTGACAGGGCAAAGGCTTCGGAAATTGTAAGCACTACTTCTACCAAAGAGCGCAAGGAATTGTTAGAACGCAAAGGCCGCAGGCTGGAATCATTAGGCTCAGGGTCCGACTTTTCAACTTTCCTGCAGCACCTGGGCGTACCCACACTCGACCTCGGTTTTGGCGGAGAGAACAGCGGCGGCGATTACCATTCTATTTATGACAGTTATGCCAATTATACCCGCTTTAAAGACCCGGATTTTAAATATGGTGTGGCACTGGCGCAAACTGCCGGTCATGCAGTGCTGCGTATGGCTGATGCGGACGTACTGCCATTTGATTTCAGGAATTTGCAGGCGACAATAGACAGGTTTACGACGGAGTTAGTCGACCTGAACAAAAGTATGCATGAAAGCACCGCGGTTGAAAACCAAATGATCAAAGCCAACGACTTTACCCTGGCCAATGATCCAACTAAGAACCTGAAGTCGCCGGTGGCAAAGGATACGGTACCTAATCTTGATTTCGGCGCTCTTAAAATAGCACTGGACAGCTTAAAGAAAAGCGCTGACAGGATGGCCATTAAATGGTCGCAAGCCGCACAAACAGGTGGCGATCACGATAAGCTGAACCAGGCCCTATACCACGCCGAGCAGGAATTGTTGGATGATGCGGGTTTGCCAAGGCGCCCGTGGTTCAGGCATACGCTTTATGCGCCCGGTTTTTACACCGGCTACGGCGTTAAAACTCTCCCCGGCATCCGCGAAGCCATTGAGCAGCGCAACTGGACCGAAGCACAACAGCAAATAGGGGTAGTAGCCGCGGCGGTGATGAGGTTGGCGGGTTATTTGGAGAAAGCTGGAGGGTGAGGATGCCAATTCTTACACCGTGTCATTTCGATGAGCAAGGGCAGGGGTGCGTAATGGGGCGAAGAGAAATCTTATACACCCTGCAATGCCCGCTATGCAGGACGTATAAGATCTCTCACTGCGTTTCGAGATGACAAGTATGATAGTTATTTATTGAATTCAACCAACGCCTTTTCAATCCTCTCAATCGTCTCCACTTTACCCAGCAGCACCGCAATATCAAACACATGCGGACCGAATTTGCCGCCTACCAGCATAATGCGGAAAGGCAGCATCAGCTCGCCGGCTTTGATGCCTTTTTTTTCGGCAAGGGCTTTAAAGCGGGTTTCCAGGTCGAGCGGTTCCCATGCATCCGTGTTTTGGATGAGGGTGATAAATTCTTTATAAAACGCTGTCTTGGCATCCGTCCATTTTGGTTTGACGGAAGCAAGGTCATACTCCTTAGGTTGCTCAAAAAAGTAGGCCGACTGATGATAAAAATCGGGCAGCAAAGTACAGCGTTCTTTTACCAGGTCTATCACTGTAAGCAGGTAAGCCTCATCGTTTACAGCCACACCTTTTTCCGTCAATACAGCTTTTACTTTATCCTTTAAGCTTTCTGCTTTCAGCCTCTTGATCCACTCGGCATTAAACCATTTGGCTTTCTCAAAATCGAACTTAGCGCCTGCTTTATTTACCCGTTCGATAGAGAATTTTTCTATCAATTCATCTAAACTGAATATCTCGTTCTCGGTACCGTCGTTCCAGCCCAGCATAGCCAGCAGGTTGATGAATGCTTCAGGTAAAAAACCAAGCTCGCGGAAACCCGGGGTCAGTTCGCCGGTCTTTTCGTCCAGCCAGCTTATGGCATACACGGGGAAACCCAACCGGGCACCATCACGCTTGCTTAATTTACCATGACCATCAGGCTTTAATATAAGGGGTAAATGCGCCCACTGGGGCATATCGGCTTTCCATCCCAAATACTCCCACAGCAGCAAATGCACGGGGGCGCTTGGCAGCCATTCTTCACCCCGGAAGGCATGGGTTATCTTCATCAGGTAATCATCCACCACAACGGCTAAGTGATAGGTGGGCATACCATCGGCTTTCAGCAATACTTTATCGTCGCTCTGGCTGGTGTCAAAACTTACATGCCCGCGTATCATATCCTCAAAATGAACATGCTCGTCATCTGGCATTTTGATGCGGATCACGTGCGGTTCGCCATCAGCCAACAGCTGGTCAACCTCGTGCTGTTTCAGGGTTAAGGAGTTGCGCAGTGTATCGCGGTAAGCATGACCGTACTGGAAATTGGGTATCTCTTTACGGTTACGGTCCAGTTCTTCGGGCGTGTCAAAAGCGTAGTAGGCATGACCCTGCATCACCAACCGCTCGGCATATTCACGATAAAGAGATTTGCGTTCGCTCTGGCGGTAAGGGGCATACGGGCCGCTGGCTACCGGACTTTCATCTGGTTCCAAACCGCACCATTGCAGACATTCTAAAATATATTCTTCGGCGCCTTTTACGTAACGGCTCTGGTCGGTATCCTCGATACGCAACACGAAATCGCCACCATGTTTTTTGGCGAACAGGTAGTTGAATAATACCGTGCGTACCCCACCCAAATGGAGCCCTCCGGTTGGGCTTGGCGCAAATCGTACTCTTACTTTTTTATCAGACATTGTGGGGCAAAGATAGGTTTTAGTCCGGAAGTCAGAAAGTCGGCGTAAGTCCGGAAGCTTGATTCGCGTTATTTTACACCTGACTAACTTTAGACTGTCTGATCTTCCGACTTCCGGACTTTCCGACTAATCACAATTTTGTGTAATTTGGGCAGGAATTCGGCGTTCTAAACCCGGTCAGTCCTACTGACTTTCGGACTTCCCGACTTCCCGACTAACTCATGAACCCGTACCAACAAAGAAAACGCTGGAAATACTCACTGCTTGCATTTGCCGTAGTCATTGCCAGTGGTTCCTTGTTTTATACCGGCTACCTGGTCAGGAGCATCAAAAAGTCGGAGCATACCCGGGCCGAAATATGGGCGCTGAGCATCAAACAGATCGCAGCCGCAGATGATAACGACTTTTTACAGTATGTTTCAACCGTACGTGATAGCCTGAGCGTGCCCGCCATTATTGTGGATGAGAAGGGCGACTTTATCACCACCCGCGGACTGGATACCACCAAAACTTACATTAAACTACCACCGTTACCGGCAGTAAAAGGCGCACCGCAGGTTTCTCAAAAACAATACGACCCGGAGTATTTTAAACAGGAGCTGGAGTCGATGAAGCTACAACATGCACCTATCCGCTTAAAAGTTTTCGGTGCTAACTGGTATGTGTATTATCATGATTCGTTTGTATTGACGCAGTTAAAGGTGTTCCCTTATATCCAGCTGTCGGTGATCGCTATTTTCCTGCTGGTGGCTTACACGGCGTTTAACACCTCGCGCAAATCCGAACAGAACCAGGTTTGGGTAGGACTGGCTAAGGAGACCGCTCACCAATTAGGTACACCTATATCCTCGCTGATGGCCTGGGTGGAACTTTTGAAAGAGAAGTTTAATGCTGAGGAAGATCCTTTGATGGCCGAAATGGAAAACGACATCAAGCGCCTGGAAATAGTGGCCGACCGTTTCTCAAAGATCGGCTCAAAACCCATACTGGAGAATCACCGTGTTTTTGATGTGGTGAATGATTTTATGAATTATTTTAAAATACGGGTGAGCAATAAGATCAATTTCGAGATAGATGGCAACCGCTATTTGACGGCCGGTTTAAATATCCCGCTGTTTGACTGGGTGCTCGAGAACCTGCTCAAAAATGCCGTAAATGCCATTGAAAACTCCGGCAGCATCAAAGTTGAAATATCCGGCAGCAAAACCCGCAACCAGGTGTATATTGATGTAACAGACTCGGGCAAAGGCATACCACGTTCTAAATTCGATACCGTTTTTCAGCCGGGATATACTACCCGTAAAAGGGGCTGGGGCCTGGGCTTATCGCTCACCAAACGCATGGTTGAAAATTACCACAACGGGCAGATATTTGTAAAAGACTCCGAAATGGGTAAAGGAACCACCTTCCGTATTGTATTAAAAAACATCATCAACACAAATGATACAACGACCACAGCCTGACGAATACGTTTCGTATTATCACACCTATATTGGCAAAGTACCTGATGGGGATGTGATCGCCTTAATGAAAAAATTAAAAGAATCGACCTACGAATTGTTCAGCACCATGAGCAATGAAAAAGCCAACTATGCCTACGGCGAAGGTAAATGGACGCTTAAGCAGGTGTTAGGGCACTTGATAGATACCGAAAGGACATTTGCTTACCGGCTATTATGCTTCTCCAGGAACTATATTGAGCTGCCCGGCTTCGACCAGGATATTTATGTGAACAATACTGATTTTAATAGCCGCAGTATCCAAAACCTGGCAGCAGAATTCAGGGCAACAAGAGAATCCAATATTTACATGGCATCCGCTTTAACTGAGGAACAGCTGAACAGAAAAGGGATCGCAAGTGGCAATGAGGCATCCGTAAGGGCTTTATTATATATGATGCCCGGTCACGAGCTGCATCATTTGAAGATCATGAAGGAAAGATATCTATAGGGAGAACCAAGATTAAAGAACTAGGAGCCAGGATGGAATTGATATAAAAATAAAAGGCTTCGACGATAATCGAAACCTTTGTGTCTCTTGATTCTTGATTCCTGGCTCTTGGCTCTCTATTATTTAAGCTTGTTCCGCCCGTGGATTATTATCCAGTTCTTTCTTTTCCATGCGGAAGGAAGCGAACAGGCCCAACCCGCCAAATATGGCTATCAGTGCAAAGTAGATGGCTACATTATCGTCTTCGGTCCTGCTAAATACGGTACGGTCTAAGGTATAAGCCAGAAATAAGCCCACTCCGGCGCCTATCAGCAGCAAACCCCATTTTAAAGTTTGGTAAGGTGCTGATTGTGGTTTGTACCTGCGTGGGTCCATGCCACGTTCTATCATTGCCATTCTTTCTCTTTTATAGAGATAAACGATCCCGAAGATCATTGCGAAGAAGCCAAGCGAAATAATGATGCCACACATTATTCCTAAATTTGGTGTATCCATGTTATCCATGATATTTAATTTTTTAAGTTAGTAATTTTTTTGTTTTCAAAGCACCAATCCGGTGTATTTGTAAGCTATGACGACATGCTTTTGGGGGAGGTTACACCCTTTGTGAAAAAAGTTTGCAGTAGGCCGTTTGCAGAGAGCAGTTTATATTGATTATATTATTATCTATATTGAATAACTGAAGTTGGAGCAAACTGCAAACTCAAAACTGCAAACTAAATTGACTAATTTTACATAAAGCCTGTAACCTGTAAGGCGATGAGGTAGTCAGAGAGGTTGTAAATAATGCAAAGCAAGCTTTCAGATATAGAATTGATAGAACAAACCCTGGCGGGGAACCAGGCGGCTTATGCCGACCTTATTAAACGCCACCAGCGCTTTGTTTTTACGCTTGCCCTGCGTTTTAGCAAAAACCGTGAGGATGCCGAGGAAATTGCCCAGGATTGTTTTATAAAGGCTTATCGCTCTTTGTCAAACTTTCAGCGTCAGTCAAAATTCAGTACCTGGCTCTACAGTATTGTTTATACTACATCCATGACATTTTTGCGTAAGAGAAGGGTGGATACTGATTCGATTGACGATGAAAACATGTATGTGCAGCTGGAAAACCGGCCTTCTGGGTTTGATACCAATTCGGTTGAAAACAAGTCGAGGTCCTATTACCTCAACCAGGCAATAGCACAACTGCTGCCTGATGATGCTGCGATCATCACCCTGTTTTATATGGGCGAGCAATCGCTGGACGAGATAGGCCAGGCATTGGGTATAGAGGCGAACACGGTTAAAGTAAAACTATTCAGGGCGCGCCAGCGTTTGAAGGAAAAGCTGGAGCGTAATTTAAAGAGTGAGGTGAAAGAATTGATATGAATACGATGGAAGAAAGACTTTGGAGCTATATTGATGGCAGCTGCACGGCAGATGAAAAAAAGGCCATTGATATATTGATTGCGCAGGATGAAGCTTACCGGCGCAAGTATGATGAATTGCTGGCATTGAACCAGGAGTTTGCAAAAATGGAGCTGGATGAGCCGTCAATGGCTTTTACATATAATGTAATAGAAGGCATACGTGCGGAACATGCACAGCAGCCCCTTAAAGCCGGGATAGATAAACGCATTATCAAAGTGATAGCCGGGTTTTTCATAGTAAGCATCTCGCTGTTGGTGATCTATATGGTGTCCACAATTCCTTTCGATCATGCTTCTTTTTCAGGAAATGCCGCTGTGAATATAAAGCTGCCCGATCTGAAAAGTTACTTTAATGTACACCTGTTAGAGGCATTTTTCTTTTTCGACCTGGTATTGGGTTTATTTCTTTTTGATGCCTACCTGAGAAAAAGAGGCCTGTCAAAACCAATAAATTAACGCGAAGTGTATGGCAAAGAAAACACTTCTGTAAAGAAAAAAACACACTGCGTTGGTGCCAAAAGTTAATGTTCGGTTAGAAAATAAGTAATAAAATTAAATTGCTACCAGCACACAATTCTTGGTATAGTAATTGCGTTATACTATCTGAACTGGCAATCTTGCCGGTTTAATTGTGATAAGGTTTAGGTTGAAAGCCCCCAAACTGCAAGAGTGAGGGGGCTTTTATTTTGCCCTGATTTTAACCTTATTCAAATTATTTACCTGCCTCCTTAGCTTGTTTTTTCATCTTATCATTAGCAACTATCACTATCTCAACCCGGCGGTTTTGTGCACGACCGGTCTGTGTACCATTGTCGGCTATAGGTTCGGTTTCTCCTCTTCCGTCAACATTTAAGCGGGAATTACGGATACCCCTGTCTGTCAGGAAATTTTTGACAGATGCAGCACGGTGTACTGACAGATCGACATTATAAGCACTGGTGCCTGTGCTGTCCGTATGGCCAATGATCAGGATATTGGTTTCAGGATTATTTTGCAGCGATGCTGATAAATTTTTAAGGTTGGTTTCCGCATCGGGTTTGATATCCGCCTTACCCAGATCGAACAATATACCCGAATCGAATTTTACAATGATACCCTCGCCCTCGCGCGTAACGGTAGCACCCGGAACATTCTGCTTGATCTCGGCAGCCTGCTTGTCCATATTATGACCTATGAAAGCACCGGCCGTGCCACCAACTGCACCGCCAATGATGGCACCTAAAGCGGTGTTACCGGCATTCTTTCCGATAAAAGCACCGATGATACCGCCGGTTCCCGCACCAATGGCGGCACCTTTCTGAGTTTTGTTAAATGTATGGCACGCGTCCAATAATAATATTGCTGCCGCTATAAGAGTATAAAGAGTTATTTGTATAATCCTGGTCTTCATCTTTTCTATTACTAATTATATTGATAAAAGGCAAAGCAGATGCCATTAGCGTTGATCAAACCTGATTTTAACCCATAGATAGACATTGGGCACTCGTCATGAAAGTTATTTAAACCAAAAGAAAATCGCAAAGGACTTCAATGACTGACCTGACCTCTTTTAAGGACGCAATAAGACATAAAAAAAGCCCCGTTTACAGGGGCCTTTCCATTTGAAGTGTTTGACAATCATTCTTCACTTGCTCCAGGTACGCTTGCAACACGATATCCGGTACCATCAGCATCTTTAAATTCTTCGTAGAAAACGTTATCAGGCGATACGTAATATTTTTTGTCGTTCAATGTCACCTGGCGGCAATCGGCAGGCAGTTGCTCAATAATATCACCTACCTGTATATTGGTAACGGTAGTTCCTGTACCGGGTGCCGCTTGTGTCGAAACTGCAGGGGCGCTATTATCCATAATGGGGTCGTCATTGTCAGTCATCGGCTGATCATTGATACCACCACCGCCGTTTTCGGTATTCAATACGCCATCCTTACCTACTACAATGTATACCCTGCGACCGTTTTCATCGCTTTCCTGGTAATAAACTCCGCTTGCTTCATAATACTGCGCACCATCTATAATGATTTCTTGTGCATTGTCCGGCAGGGAGGGAACCGCCGCACCAACAGGCGGAACCACTGCCTCGTAACCGCCATTGTATGGCCTG
>JBEHXM010000108.1:0-18126 GCA_048498695.1 Bacteroidota bacterium | reverse complement strand
TCGTGCTCGGCGCAGTACGCGATGCCCGCGTCGAGGATGGACCCCTATAAAGGCAACATATTACATGCAGAGAACCCGCAAAGTAATTTTTTTACAGTGGTAGAGTATATTCATCTGTACCTGTTATTACCGCCCAAAATAGGGGCGATGGTGGTAGGTGTATCTGTAATTATTTTCCTGGTTTTGATGGTCACGGGCATTATACTCTGGTGGCCCAAACGTAAAAGTGACCGCAAGCGAAGCTTTAACATTAAATGGAATGGCCGCTGGCGCCGAATAAATTACGACCTGCACAATGTACTTGGCTTTTATGCTACAAGCATTGCCGTCATTTTAGCAATAAGCGGGTTATCCATTGCTTTTGACTGGGTTACCGACGGCATTTATGCAACAGCAAATCTTGGAAAAAAATATCCGGTCGAAAAGATCATCCCCAAATCAGATACTGTAAATATTATAACAACACCCAGCGGTTTGGCAATTGACAAAGCATTTCAGCAAGCCCAAAGGCAATCACCCGATGCTGAAATGTTTTTGATCTATGACCCTGCCGCAAAAGCAGAATCCATAGGTGTTACGGCTTATGCTCAAAGTTTGCATTATTATAACAGTGATAGCTACTATTTTGATAAGTACAACGGAAAACAGCTTGCCTATCTCCCGCAAAGTAAAAAAAGTGCCGGGCTGAAAATGAACGAGATGAATTATGATATCCATGTCGGCCAGATATTGGGGTTGACAGGAAAGATCATTGCTTTTTTGGCCAGCTTGATATGTGCCAGCTTGCCGGTTACAGGTTTTATAGTATGGCTTGGTAAAAGGAAAAAGAAGCCGAAAAATAAGAAATTAAAAGAGGTTGCGCACCGCAAAACTCATGCGCGCCTTGTAACCAATTAAGCCCTGATTACCTGCAAAAAAGCCATGCGCCGGCGGGTAATTCAGGCACTAATTGATAGTTTACGATTATGATATACTACAAATCATGAACGGCGCGGTTGTTATGGCAGCCAATTTTTAGTGAAAACTCCGCACTGGCATGTATTTGGGAAAAATAGTGACACTGTTTTGCCAGTAGTCAAAAACGTTAATATGTTAATTATCAATTTTTTATAAGTGTCGCGCAGTGTAGCACCTGTAGCGAACGCTACACCCCGACATCGCAGTCACGTAACCGTTGCGCAACAGACATTGGTAAAATCAACAATATAAGCATCTACTTACCTGAATAATTATAAGTTTGTTGTCTGAAGGCAGCAGGTAACATATGGAAAAAACAACCCCCGAAATATTAAAGACCAAACAACATTTTGACATACTGGACGGATTACGTGGTGTAGCCGCATTAGCCATTGTCACTTTCCATTTTATGGAAATAGTTATTACAGACTACAGTAAGAACTTTATCGGGCATGGGTTTTTGGCGGTCGACTTTTTTTTCTGCCTGTCAGGCTTTGTTATCGGCTATGCTTATGACGACCGTATCGGGAAAATGGGTGTTTGGGAGTTTTTCAAGTCGAGGCTCATCAGGCTGCATCCCATGGTTGTTTTTGGTTCGGTATTAGGCTTACTGACCTTCCTTTTCGACCCATTTGGCTTTCCCATCGGTTTTTACTGGGCCCGTAAAATTATACTGATGTTCATCGCATCTATTTTTCTTATACCGTATCCAACCATGGCGCAGCGGGCTTATAACCTGTTCAGCTTTAATGCGCCCTCCTGGTCTTTATTCTGGGAATATGTAGCCAACGTTTTTTATGCTTTAATTCTTTGCAGGCTCAACCTCCGCTGGCTGCTTTTATTAACCCTGCTTTCGGCTGCGGTTATTTGCATTGTATGTTACCGTGCCGGCAACTTAATGGGCGGATGGAGCGGGGGAACCTTTTGGGATGGAGCGGCACGTATCTCCTTTTCTTTTTTAGCCGGCTTGCTGGTTTACCGTTCGGGCTGGATGATCAAAAATAAGCTGGGCTTTATCAGTCTCTCGTTCATGCTGGCATTGGCCTTCCTGATGCCTTATTCCAAGTGGAACTGGCTGACAGAAACTGCCGTAGTATTGTTCTATTTCCCCTTACTGATCGCATTGGGGGCCGGGGCCACACTGACACCGGGGCTCAAAAAGCTTTGTGTATTTTCCGGGAAGATATCCTACCCATTATACATGACACATTACGCCGTTATGTGGATGTTTGGGAATTACTACTTCAAACATAAACCAGGGACAGGCCAATTAACTTTTATCATCATAACCGGGTTGATCGTATTAGTGGGCTTCGCCTGGCTGGTAATGGTGGTTTATGATATCCCTGTGCGCAGGTATCTGACCAATAAAAGAAAACAAAGCTGAGGTTGCAAATACGGATCAATTTTGAGACCGCTTCTTCAAAAACCTTTCGGTAAGCCATTTACGGACAGGCTCATCATAAAGTTTAAGCGATGCATAAGCTATAGCGACACTTACGATCAATAGTACCAGTCCACCCCAAAGCCCTGTTGACATGGGAACCTTATTGTTGGTTACCCAGGCAATATGCAGGTAAATAAGCGGGTAATGCGTAATATAAAGCGGGTAAGATATAGCACCCAAAAATTTGCATACCTTAATGGAATGCTTGCCCGTGATGCTGCCGCCCGCACCGATGGAAACGATCAGCGGGAAAAACAAAATGATACAAACCGCCTCATACAAGCCATTGATCCACAACTGGTCGGTACCACCAAGCCTCGGAACGGAAAAAATAACGATCAGCATCAAACTGCATACCAGGAAAGCGCTTTTAATGCGGATAAGTTTCCCAACCCTCATCAGTAACACCCCGGCAAAGAAAGGATAAAGCACACGCGCAAAACCCACGTGCAACTGTGTCGGGTTAAGGGCCCAGCCACCGATTAAGTCCCCTTGCGGCCCCATTATTAAATACTGCACCAGGTAACAGGCAGAGAGCACTACCAATATGGTGAGCAATGTTTTAGAAAACCTGCGGACAATGACTGCATACAGAATATTGGCAATATATTCGAAAAAGAGCGACCATGCGGGACCATTCAGCGGGTGCATTTCCTGCCAGCCGCGGATATCCATGGGGATAGGCAAAGGAAGCATGGTAAAGCCTACAACCATTACCAGGAGCATTTTCCATACGGGTGTCGAACTGATTAGTGGGAATGCACCGCAGGCCTGGAAATAAAAAAGTGCTGCCCCGACAATAGTTCCCATGATTACCATCGGCTGCAAACGGACAAGACGACGTTTGTAAAAATCCCATTGGGTCATTTTCCCCCAGCGGTCGTCATAGGCGTAAGCCACCACAAAACCAGACAGCACAAAAAAGAAATCCACCGCCAGGTAACCATGATTCATGATCTGGTGAAAACGGTCGCCGGAGTAAGTTTCCAGTACATGGAAAGCTACTACCAAAACAGAAGCCACGCCACGTAGTCCGTCAAGGATCTCATAATGACTTTTTGATTCGAGGTACGTCGGGTTTTTACTCATTTATCAGGTATCAATTGGATAAAGTGGTTTTTTGGTTGGATAACGTACCGGCTGATCATGCAGAAATACGAATTATAAATATGCTTTAAATTTTTATCAATACAAAAAATGAGATGTCGTCTGCGCTATGAATTAATGCACGAGAAATTAATAGTGTACTATTAAGGCGAATAATACCAGTGTGATCTATAAATACTGCTTTCAGACTTTTGTAGAGATTTCTAAACTGACTGTGCCCTGGCTTTGTTGCATTCGGCCAGGAAATAGACCGATCCTATTGCAAGCAGTGCAAATAACGCAACGGTTGTCCAGCCCATGGAATTGGCTTCTTTGTTCAACATCACTATTAATGTGATAGCAAACTGAATGATCTCATAAATTAAACTATAGAGCAGCAATTTTGGCCACGATTTGGCCGACGGCGAAACACTGCTATACGACCAGAATATCATACCGATCAATAAATTGGAGGCTCCAAAATACCGCGCCATCAAAATGCCGCCGCTTTGCAGGCTGATGCCATAAATGGCTGCCACCTTAACAGGAACAAATACAAATGCAAGGCCAAAGCCAACTGCTAAAACAGTAATGATAATTGCAAAGGTTGAAAGTTTCATCTCTTTTAGGTTTTGTTTAATATAAATTTACTTATTTCTAAAACAAAACCATTAATTTTCAGCGATTTAAAAAGTAAATTGCTGACCTGGATTATTATCTTCGATACTTTAACTTTAAAATCTATGAAGCAAAAGACTAAATCAATCCGTCCGTTCATCGGGGCTAAAGACTATGAACTCTCAAGACGCTTTTACCGGGACTTAGGCTTCCAGGAGGTCGTCCTGTCGCATGATATGTGCTTATTTAAAACTGAGCAGATCGCCTTTTATTTACAGAAGGCTTATGTACGGGACTGGATTGATAATACGATGATATTTGTAGAAGTGGAGGATGTTGATGCTTACTGGAAAGAGCTTTCGGCCTTAGACCTGCCTGCTAAATACCAGGGCGTGCGACTGACTCCCATACGCGATGATGACTGGGGCCGGGAATGTTTTTTGCATGATCCATCGGGAATTCTCTGGCATTTTGGACAGTTTAGCGGGCGGTAAAAAGAGGCATCAACCCGGATCTTGCCGGGGATGCACTTTATTTAACCGCTACATCCCGTACATGCCCAAAACTATCCGTTACACTAACTGACGACATAGAATTATCGACAGAAATAAACCTCGCCGATTGGGACAGGAAAGAATCGCCGTAATAGAACTCCTGTTTGCTTGTCCTGCCATCTTTGTACTTGATAGTAGCGTAAGTATCAAATGGCATTAGCTTAACCTGGTGCACGGCATGTTTTAATTCAAAAATTTTCATTTCACCGAGGTGCTGACTTGCTGCCAGCAAATATTCCCCTTTAGGACCGGTTAGTTTAACAAGCGCCTTTCCGTTGCCAGGAATATAAATGCCGCTTTGTAATATGCTTAAAGGCTTAAATCCACCTTTGCCATCACCTTTTAACATTAGCCCGTTAAAAGCATCATACCGGCCAATGGCCACATCGGTCCCGAAGTCATTGCCATTCATGATCACATCAAGGTTACCGTCGCCGTCAAAATCATCAACCACCATAGCCGAAAGCTGGGAGATCTGGGCCTCCACAGGTAAGGGCCGCATAGTGAATTTACCATTCCCATCGTTATGCAAATACATGGATTGGAGCGTGTTGGCTTTAAGCCGCAACGCGCCCTGCCGCATTTCGGGGGTAATAACATCATTCATTGTAGCGGTGGCGAATGATTTATAATTCTGAAACTTCACACGCATGCTTATCATTTGCTTAACAATGTCGTCCCTTGTTTGTACAGGGAATTCCTGCATCTCACCTTTTTCATCCTCTAAAAATACCGAGGTAAAAGCGTCATAGCTGCCATTGTTATCAAAATCCTTGGCTGTTATATAAACCGGGTACTTATCGCTGGCTTTAAAAAACGTATTTAAACCTGTATTGCCAACTATATAATCGGTCTTGCCATCATGGTCAAAGTCACCTGCGGCTATAGAATTCCACCAGCCCAATTTATCCGCTACCCCGCTGGTGCCTGTAATGTTTTTGAAGGTGCCATGATCATTTTTCAGGAAAGTTACCGGCATCCATTCTCCTGCCAGTATCAGGTCGGGCCAGCCATCATTATCAAAATCGGTGAACAGGGCATCACACACCAGGCCAATATTTTTCAGGTCTTTGGTGACTGTAGCAGATACGTCGGTAAATTTGATATGCCCGCTTTTACTGTCATTGCGCAAAATAAAACTTGATACAGGTTTAGGATAATTCCAGGGATCAACGCGCCCGGATACAAACAGATCAAGCTTGCCATCTTTATTATAATCAACCGCCCTGACACATAATTTACTGGTCAGGTTTTTGGGCAGGGCATCAACTGCTTCTGTAAAATTTCCTTTCCCGTCGTTAAGGTAAATCCTGTCCTGGTAAGATGGAGAACCGGGCTCATTTTGGTTACCACCACTGGCTACATAAAGATCAGGGTGTCCATCGCCGTCGGCATCGAACAATATTATCCCTTCATCCTTAACGGCATCCTTGCCATTAAACGCTTTTGCCGGTAATAATGCCCGCTGGGTAAATTTGCCATTATTCTGTTGCAATAGTACCTGTGCCGGAAATTCCGAAGTACCGCCTGCAATAATGTCGTCCAGTCCGTTGCCATCAACATCGCCCACGGCCAAAGCCGGGTTATATTCTGACAGTTTATGAGGAAGGAGTTTTTGGACATTAAAATCTATAAAGTCCTTGTCCTGGTTTTTATAACTGATGCCAACATCATGGGTCACTTCCTTAAACAGGGATTGCTTGTTTATTAAAGGCCGGTTAAAATCATACGATTGTTTAGCATCTGCTATGCTTACTTTTAATACCTGGTCTGCCTTTATGTTTTGCAAAACCTGTTTTGTGCCATTCTGCCACCTGATCACTACTGAATCAAGAGAGTTTATTTTACCAAGACCGAAGTGTGCAATGTTCTGGATGGTTGAAATATAGCCCCTGTATGGCGAGTTTTCATAAACCTGGTGTTTACCGCCATCATAATAGATATCCGCCCAGGCCCCTATGCCATCTAAGTTTTTAGGGCCGCCATTAAATTTTATATTAAGATAATGGCTATCATTTTTATTTTTTTCGTGCGAGGTGTTCCTGTAGATCATGGCCTCATCATTTACGTTATTAATAATCACGTCCATGCTGCCATCATTGTCCAGATCGGCATATACCGCACCATTGGAGAAGCAGGGCGCATCCATTCCCCAATCTTTTGTTACATCATCAAACTGAATTCCGCCCTTATTTTTAAAAGCAAAATTCGGGATCTTGATAATAGGGATTTGGTCCATGATCTGTTTCGTACTGGCGATGTTGAACGATTGCGCCCTGAAATTCAGAAAATCATGATCATTCACATCCCTTGGATAGCCGTTGGTAATGATCAGATCGCGATAGCCATCATTGTCAAAATCGGTCAGCAAAGGGTCCCAGCTCCAGTCAGTTTGGGCTGTACCTGCTAAAAAAGATATCTCACTGAACGCCGGAGCGCCAATGGAATCATTCTGAGTTACACGCGGACCCTGGTTCAGTTGCAGGGTATTGCGCATGTATTGATACTGGTACTTGAACTGATCAAAATTTTGGTTTGTCTGGTAGCTGCCTGCATTCATAAACATTTTCCGGCGGAAATTATCCGGAGGGGCCATATCCAGTTCAACTATGTCGGCAAGCCCGTCGTTGTTAATGTCTTCAACATCCTGGCCCATCGCATAGTAGGAGGTATGCTTAAAATACTCTTTTGATCTATCAGTAAAAGTGCCGTCGTGATTATTGATGTATAAAATATTGTTCGGCAAAAAATCATTGGTGACGTAGATGTCCTTCCAGCCATCCCGGTTGATATCCACAATACTTGAGGCATGGCCGTAGCCTTCAATGGTGATGCCCGCCTGTTTGGAAACATCATGAAAAACGGGGTGTTTTAAAACAGGGTCCCAATCATTACGGTATAAATGGCCGGTACTGCTGCCGGTACCATCTGTTATGATAGGGCGGAACAATGTAGTATTATCTGTCGCCCTTACATTGTTAACGGTTAGATACATATCCAGATCGCCATCATTATCATAATCAAAAAAGGATGCCATTGTTGAATAGGCATGGATATCCAGGCCATAATCCTTAGCCATTTCTTTAAAGTGTGGCACGCCGTTTTTATCGGGCCCCTGGTTAATATAAAGCAAGTTGGTTCTTTTTACCGAATCGTCCAATAGCGTATTGCAAACGTAGATGTCCGACAAACCATCGTTATTAATATCAATAACTGCCACTCCGCGGCCCCAACCGCCGGCACCGCCCACTCCCGCTTCGGTGGTCACATCTTCAAATTTCATGTTCCCTTTATTCAGGTACAGCTTATTGGAAACCTGATTACCCGTAAAATAGAGGTCCTGCAACCCATCTTTGTTAAAATCACCCACGCCCACACCTCCACCATTGTATATATTTAATACATTGAGAGGATTCATCGAGTCGGTTTCGGTAATTTTATTATTAAAGGTTATGCCTGATACAGACGAGGGAATTTGTTCAAAAAGCGTTGGCTTTTTGCAGGAAATTAAAAAAAGAGAGATAAAAAAATATAGTGCGTATCTGGTTTTTTTCATCTGAAATAATTCAAATCGGTATCAGGAATATCAAGTTCGCCCGGTAACTAAGGGGTATAGGGCCTCATTCTGCTATTATCAGCAGAATTATTTAAATTCACTAATAGTTTTTCAAATTTAATTACCTGTTCGGGAGTTAATAAAGCCCTGATCTTATTAATAGTTTCTTTACGCAGCGGATCAGTTTTTATTGTCAGTTCAGTGATATCACCATTCACAGCCGATTCAACTTTCGCAAATTTGTCGGATGCCTGCTTAAATATAACGGTTAATTTGTTTGTTTGAATATCTGTGAGGCCCAATTGTTTTTGCAATCCTTTGGCTTTGTCTATAAGATCTTTCGCGATGGAACTATTACTTTGGCTAAGCCCAACAGTAGTAAACAGAACAAGAAAGTAAAATAGCAGCAGCAGGGTCTTCAATTTCAGATGTTAAACCCAATTTTAATATTTGTAGCTTACAAAAAGGGCTTGTAACGCCTTTTTTACCATAAAACAGACGTTTTGGTCTGTTTTATGGTAACTTATTAAATGGGGAATGTTTATGTCTTTAAAGTTTGTTGTTATGATAAGGATAAGCAATTGCTGTTTACTCCGTTCTTAAACTCTTCACAGGATTTGCCAGCGCACTGTTGATCGCCTGGTAGCTTATTGTAAATATGGTGATGATGATAGTCAGGGCTGCAGCTATCAAAAATGCTGCGGGGCCTATAGTGATCCGGTAATCAAATTTTTCCAGCCATCCATGTAAGAAATAAAAAGCGACAGGGGATGCGATTACGCTGCTGATAACAACAAGCAATATGAAATCTTTGGATAACAAAACCCAAACCTGTGATACGGATGCTCCTAATACCTTCCTGATGCCTATTTCTTTTTTGCGTTGCTCTGCTACATACGCGGCGAGGCCGAACAACCCAAGGCATGAAATAAAAACCGCCAGCCCGGCGAAGATGCTTGCCAGTGTCCCAACCAATGCTTCCAACAGGTAGGTGGCTGCAAAAGCTTCATCTGCAAAACGATAGTCGAACGGAAAGGATGGGTTGTATTTGTTAAATATCGCCGATATCTTTTTTATGGCTTGCTGCCTATTCACATTGGGGTTTAGCCGGTACATAATGGCGCCCGTCCATCCCGGATTATATACATAAAGGGCAGGACCAGCGGAATAAAATGGTGAGCCAACAATCGCGTTTTCTACCACGCCGATAATACGCATCGGACTTTTGCTGTAATCAAACGTGATCAGTTGATTAAGCGGGTCTTTTAATCTGAACACTTGTACTGCAGCCTCGTTGATGACAATATTTAAGGTGTCGGGACCTGCATCTTCTGCAAAATCATGCCCGGATATGAACTTCATCCCTATTGTTTTAAAATAACCAGGCGAAACAGCGGTAGTGGCCATCTCCAATGATTCACCGCTCTTTTTACCCGGAAAGTCGTGTATGCTGAATGAAGCGGGGAAATAGGTCATATTGCTGGCTGCTTTGGTGACACTTACAACCTGCCCGCTTTGTAAAAGATCATGTTTAAGCGCGTTGTAATTTTTATTGAGGTCGTCGCTGCTGTTCAGCATCATCAGGTTATCGGGATTGTAGCCTTTTGGCCTGTCCTTCGCATATTTTATCTGCTGGTAAATGATCAGCGTACTGATGATAAGCGCGATGGAACAGGTAAATTGTACCACAACCATAATTTTTCGTGGAAGCGCGGCCTGTTTGCCCAATTGGATAGTACCCTTTAAAACTTTTACGGGGTTAAAAGAAGAAAGATAGAACGCCGGCCGGCTCCCAGCCAGGAGTCCGGTGATCAATACATAACCCAGCATAATCAACCAAAATGTCATACTGCCATAAGGCATTGAAATTTTACTGTAAGTGATATTGTTAAATGAAGGCAGCACCAGTTGAACGATCAGTATGGATACTGCAAACGCCACAAAAGTGATCAGGAATGATTCGCTCAGGAACTGGATGATCAGATCTGTTCGGGATGAGCCGATAGATTTACGCACACCCACTTCACGTGCACGTTTTTCGGCCCGGGCGGTCGACAGATTAACAAAATTGATACAGGCGATCACCAATACCAATATGCCTATTATACCAAACATGCGCACGTATTGAATAATGCCGTCGGCTGGCTTTCCATTCTTAAACTCTGCAAGCAGGTGCCAGTTTTTTGCAGGCTGCAAAATCACCTCTATTTTGGTAGTCTGATCCGGATCATGTTTGGCAATGATATTTTTTATTTTGTTTTCAAATGCTCCGGCATCTGTCCCTGGCTGTAGTTCCACATATTCGGGATAAGAGTAATTTTGCCAGTGTGTGCGCTCCTTTTTAGTTTCCGGATAGGTCTGCTCTGAATAGCTATAGGGCAAAAGATAGAAGAACTGTAAAGTTGAATTAACCGGTATATCTTTCATTACACCGGTTACCCGCACGTTATTTTTATTGTCGATCCGAATGAGTTTATTCATAGGGTCCTGGTTGCCAAATAGTGCTGTCGCAATTGATTCTGTTAAAATGATGGAGTTTGGATCGTTAAAAGCCGAGTTGATATTTCCCTTTAGCATAGGATACGAAAACATCTTTAAAAAATCAGCGCCTACTATATAGCCGAAGGGATCAAGTTTTTTATCGCCGGTTACCAGGCTATGCTGCCCTCCCCAATCTGTTTCAGATGCGTATTTTACTTCAGGATAGCTCTTGCGGAATTCTTCGATCAGGGGCAAACTCGAGCCGCTTTGTGTATGTACCTCGCCGCTATGATAAAAATTAAGCTTTACCTTGTACAATTGATCATAGGCGGGCAGATACCGGTCATAAGCGTATTGACTGTATATCCACAAACCAATAAGCAATGCTACGGCCATTCCTGCTGCCAACCCGGCAATATTAAGCGCGCTGTACACTTTGTTGTGCAGCATATTGCGCCAGGCAATTTTTAAATAATTTTTAAACATATGGTTGCGGTTTAATTTTTCGTCAGCCCACTTCGGTGTGGTTTGCTGATACGAAATTACCGGCACAAAACGAGGATGAAGTCCCATGTTATAAGATGGGAGTTCTTTTTTAAGTTCGGTTTTATATTCTGCCGGACTTTTACGCGTCGTTTCCTTAAATATGCGGTGAAAGGTGGTTTTAGAATTGAAGCCCGATTCAAATGCGATGCCCAGCAAGGTCAAATGGTCATAAGCAGGGTCCTGCATCTTGCGGATCACCTCCCCAACACGAAACTCATTTACGAAATCATTGAAGCTTTTTTGATGGGTTGTGTTGATGATCCGGGATAATTCATGAGTGGTCAGCCCCAGCTTCTCAGCCAATGAGGTTAAACTTAATTCCGGGTCCTGGTAATACCGATTGGCTTTCATCATTTTTCTCAGCCAGATACCTTTTTGCTTTAGCTCGGCAGGAGGCGGAGGTTTTGAAACAGGAGAGACGGGCGCAGTTGTTTCATACTTTGGCTTTAACAAAGTTTTTACAGCTATCCAGGAAATTACGGACACTAAAAAGAAAAATAACGGATAATAAAGATGGACGCCTGATTGACCATAAAAGCAATCCATTATTTTAAGAGGTATCCACAGCAACCACGCCAGGCCGAAACCCGCCAGTAGGCGATGCAGCTTTGCAGCCTGGCTGATCTTTTTTGCAAACCATAAAAGCAGGATAACGGTCAGCCCAAAAAATATCATTCCCAGGAAGGCCAGATCATAAGAGGTAATATGGAAATTATATGGATTCAATCAAGTCAAATGCCTCAATCGTTGTTCCAAATTGATAATATATTGATATACAGAAATGTACATTGGGTTTGAAGTGTATATTGTAACAAAACCGAACGGCTCAACGTTCGGTTTTGAACTATACTTAATATGATGATAACCAAACGATGTTAGGTTATACAGGGCTGTATGATTCTTCTTATTTGATTTATTCCTCTTTATGGCCGGTCAGTTTTCCAACGATTGAATGCTTCTAAAGCTTAGCGTGGACGCTAAACTTGATGTGGAGAGGTTCCTCGTTTAGCCAACCCCGGCAATGAGCCAAATCCACATATTGATGCAGCCAATGTAAGCCCGGCTGCAAACGGGAAAAAGTAGATGAATTCATTCGTTGCCCATGCCAGTAAACTAAACGAAATTACGATAATGATCTTTTTAGCCAGGGATGGGTTGGATAAAAGTTCGCCTGATACGATCCAAAGCAAAACGGCGATCAAAAATAAAGCAATACTGCCGGCATAGCCAAAGCCATCATAATATTCGCCCATATTGCGCGAGGTGCCCATAAAAGGAAATTTTTGTCCGGTCATTTGTTTGATTACTTCGTGCTTGGCAGGGTCAGGGTCTTGTTTCCATTGGCTAAAGCCCGTGGTATGCAGTATGCCATGAATTAATATCAATACGGCCGCGATCCGGAGTAATAATTTCGGTTTCATGTGAGGTTAAGTTCCTGATATAAAAATAGTAAGATTATTTAAGGTGGTATACACCACCCGGAATAAAAGATGAATGGAGGGCATGTGCGGCTGATCTGCAGAAATTATGATCCCGTGTAGCTAATGTTATAGACAAAACTTATACCGGGATAAAAACAATTGATTTTTTCCAGACAATATAGTATCATAAATTTGGTACATAAACCGATTTAAAATGGAAAACGATTCAAACGATATCAGCAAATGCCCGTTTCATAACGGCAGCATGAAAAGTAATGTTGGGGGTGCCGGCACCCGGAACCGCGACTGGTGGCCCGATCAGCTTAAGCTGGGCATTTTGCGTCAGCATACGGCCGTAACCAACCCTATGGATAAAGATTTTAATTATGCGGCAGCTTTCAAAAGCCTTGACCTGGAGGCGGTGAAAGCAGACCTGCACGCGCTAATGACCGATTCGCAAGATTGGTGGCCTGCCGACTTTGGTCACTATGGCGGCCTGTTCGTTCGTATGGCCTGGCATAGCGCGGGTACCTATCGTGTAACTGATGGCCGTGGCGGCGCAGGCCAGGGGCAGCAACGTTTTGCCCCGTTAAACAGCTGGCCCGACAATGTGAGCCTTGATAAGGCGCGCAGGCTGCTGTGGCCCATCAAACAAAAATATGGTAATAAGATCTCCTGGGCCGACCTGATCATACTCACCGGCAACGTGGCACTGGAATCAATGGGTTTTAAAACGTTTGGCTTTGCCGGCGGCAGGGAAGATGTATGGGAGGCGGATGAATCCGTGTATTGGGGTGCCGAAAAAAAATGGCTGGGCGACGAGCATCGTTATGCGCACGGCTCCGGTGGTGTGGTAGAAGGCCACGGCGTATTGGTATCAGACGATGATGCTGATGGCGACATCCATTCACGCAACCTGGAAAAGCCGCTTGCCGCAGTGCAAATGGGCTTAATTTATGTAAACCCGGAAGGCCCGGATGGTAATCCTGACCCGATCATGGCCGCCAAAGACATACGCGATACTTTCGGCCGCATGGCTATGGACGATGAAGAAACCGTTGCACTTATTGCGGGCGGGCATACCTTTGGCAAAACCCATGGTGCCGCTACGGCCGATCATGTTGGCAAAGAGCCCGAGGCTGCGGGTATAGAGCATCAGGGCTTAGGCTGGAGCAATAGCTACGGCAGCGGTAAAGGTGGCGATACCATTACCAGCGGATTAGAAGTAACATGGACCAAAACACCTACCCAATGGAGCAATGACTTTTTCGAACATTTGTTTGCTTATGAGTGGGAACTTACTAAAAGTCCCGGCGGTGCGCATCAATGGGTAGCAAAAAATGCTGGAGACGTTATTCCTGACGCTCACGACAGCACAAAAATGCATCGCCCTAAAATGCTGACAACCGATTTGGCTTTAAGGTTCGATCCGGTGTATGGAAAAATCTCCAAACGGTTTTTAGAAAACCCGGATGAGTTTGCAGATGCGTTCGCACGTGCCTGGTTTAAACTGACACACCGCGATATGGGCCCCCGCGCACGCTACTTAGGCGCAGATGTTCCTGCCGAAGAGCTGCTGTGGCAAGACATTATCCCTGCAGTAGATCATGTTTTGATCAACGATCAGGATATTGTAACTCTAAAGGCAAAAATATTGGGATCGGGGTTAACTGTTTCACAACTTGTATCCACTGCATGGGCTTCCGCTTCCACTTTCCGTGGTAGCGACAAACGCGGTGGTGCCAATGGTGCACGTATACGCCTGGCGCCTCAACGCTACTGGCAGGCCAATAATCCGGTGCAGTTAAATCAAGTGCTGGGCGTATTGGAAACTATTCAAAAAGAGTTCAACAGCGCCCAGGGCGGCGGTAAAAAAGTTTCATTGGCCGACCTGATCGTACTAGCAGGCTGTGCAGCCGTGGAAAAAGCTGCTAAAGATGCAGGCCGTGATATTGCCGTTTCGTTTACACCTGGCCGCACGGACGCTTCGCAAGAGCAGACTGATGTCGATTCTTTCCAATACCTGGAACCGGCTGCTGATGGCTTCCGAAATTTCCGTAACGCCAAAGCGCGGGCTCGTACCGAAGAATTATTAATAGATAAAGCTAATTTATTGACCCTCACCGCACCTGAATTGACCGTACTGGTAGGCGGTATGCGCGCCCTTAATGCCAACTTCGATGGTTCGGCACATGGTGTTCTTACCAGCCGTCCCGGCCAGCTTACCAATGATTTCTTTGTCAACTTACTTGATATGGGCACCGCCTGGAAAGCTACCGGCGAAGACCGGGAACTATATGAGGGCAGCGACCGCAAAACCGGCCAACTGAAATGGACCGCTACCCGCGCCGACCTTGTATTGGGTTCACATGCAGAGCTAAGGGCGATTGCCGAAGTATATGCTGATGCTAACGGTAACGACAAATTTGTTAAAGACTTTGTTGCCGCCTGGAATAAAGTTATGAACCTGGATAGGTTTGATATAGCTTAATAAAACGTTATGCTGATGTTATAAAGCGGGCGGTAAAAGCCCGCTTTATATATTTATTCCTTACTGTGGTTAAGGTGTGTGGTTAAACGCTGAAGGTTGAACCCAGCATTTTATTGATCCAGCGGCAGGGTAAACCAGAAAGTACTGCCAATGCCTGGCTCACTTTCCGCCCATATTCTGCCCTTGTGCCGTACAATGATCTCATGAGATAAGTATAAACCTATGCCCAGGCCCGATATGGTAGGGTTGGCGTCATCTACCCGGTAAAACCTGGCGAAAATATGCTTTAGTTTTTCAGGCGCTATCCCAAAGCCGAAATCCCGTACACCGACTTTGACCTCCGCGGCATCGCGTGTTAAATAAACAATGATCCGGTCGGTTCCGGGCGAATAGCGAATGGCGTTGGTCAGCAGGTTAATGATCACTTGCTCGATACGGTCCGGGTCGGCGGTAACAAGCAATTCGTCAATATCAGTTTCCAGGGATATCTGGTAGTGATGATTACCGTGCGAAAGCAGCTCGACAGCATTATCAAGTACCTGACGGATATCAAAACTCTCATTAGATAACTGCAATTTACCAGCCTCGATCTTTGATACATCCAGCAGATCGGAAACCAGCGAACTCAGCTTTTTAACCTGTTGCCTGGTTTTCTTCAAAAAGAGCCGGCTTTTTTCGTCAGTCACCATACTGCTGAGTATCTGCAGATAACCGCTGATGCTGGTTAAGGGCGTCTTCAGTTCATGGCTGGCCAGCCCGATAAACTCATCTTTTTTATCGTTGAGTTCTTTTACTTGTTCATAAAGCCGCGTTTTTTCCTCCTGTACCGCCAGTTGCCCGCTAATATCACGCGCGATCTTTGAAGCGCCGATAACTTTGCCATGCTCATCTATTATAGGAGAGACCGATAGGGATATATATACCGGCCTGCCATCTTTTGAAACGCGCACGGTTTCAAAATGATCGATTTTGTTCCCGTTAGAAATGTTGCTGATGATGAGTTCTTCTTCGTTTAACCGCTCTGCCGGGATGATCATTGTAATATGCTTGCCTACAGCTTCCGTTTCGCTGTAGCCAAACATTTTTTCGGCTGCAGGGTTCCAGCTGGTAATAATACCTTGCAGGGTTTTACTGATGATAGCGTCATCCGAAGCATTAACAATAGCTGCCAGTATCGCCTGCTTCTGTTCCGTTAAATTTAAGCTGCCGTTCGGCGATTGCGTTAGCGCAGGCGCATTTTTTTCCATTGAACAAGTAAACAATTAATATCCCGTTTTGTTGTGACGAACTTTACAAAATGATCTTTCCCCTTTTACCATAGAGATTTAGTGCCTATACGAGCCTTCCGGATAGGATTCTGTGCAAATATGCAATCAAATTTACCATCTTCAGGAAATGTTGACGGGATAAATCAAAGCCCCAGCCTCTTATTCCGCAACTATTTTCCCCTGCATGGTTCCCCAATGGCCGGGATAGCTGCAAATAAAATCATACACACCCGGCTTGGTTATGGTAAACTGGGTTTCGTCGGTCTTCCCTGCCACTACCTGTTTGGTATGTGCCACAATATATGAAGCCATGGCTGCGGGAATATAATCCTGGTCTTTAAATTTCCGCGCCTCATCTGCAAAAGTTGCAATGTCGGTTCCCTTTTGCAAAATAACCACATTGTGCGACATCGGCTTACCGGTTTGCGATCCAACATTTTTTAAACGCAGGGTGATCTTTTTCCCGCTTTTAACTTTGAACAGTTCCTTATCAAAATGCATATCATCATTGGCCTGTAAACTGACAATATCGGTCTGCTTCACAGTATCAATGCCGGGGATAGATGCCGGATCAACTTCCTCAACTTTTGAAGTGGTATCCTGCTTATCATTTTGACTGTTTCCGCCGCAGGCGGCTATAAAAAACGCGAGGGCTACCAGGTATAAGTAAGTCTTTTTCATGTTTTGGTAGTACTATAATACTTTAATTTTAATATCCCTGAACGCCACCCCGCTGGTCCAGTCCTGTACGGCAATGTGTCCTTTATCAGCAACCCCAAAAGAGGGGTATTTGCTCATCGAGCTGGCGGCGACGGCTTTTTTCCAGTCGTCACTTTTAAAATCGGTCGTAAGTGTTTGTACGCCATTAAGCCAGAAGGTAACCTTGCCATCCTTCTGCAAAATGCGCGACTGGTTCCATTGGCCTTGGTTAGGCACGCTGTTGCTATTGTTTGGTATCACGCCAAAAATAGAGGCTGCTTTGTGGGTCAGTTCTTTAATATAATCCGGTTCCACGCCTTTATCGTCCAGCAATTGGTATTCGGGTCCTGTAGCGAATGTAGCACCAAATTCCGGCTGTTCCTGCACATTTATGAATACGCCGCTGTTACCGCCCTTAGATATTTTCCACTCGAACCTTAGCTCGTAATTTTCATATTCCTTGTCGGTCACCAGGTCACCATGCTTCACATTTTTTGCATGAGGGTTACAGATCAGCTGCCCGCTATCGGCCGACCATGCTGTAGCGATATTACCCTTATTGAACACGTGCCATCCGTTCATCGTAGCGCCGTCAAAAAGCAGCGCCCAGCCTTCGCTTTTTTCCTGATCTGTAAGTATGTTATGTTTTTCTGAGTTAGACGTGCAGCCATTCAGGATCACAGCACATACAACCGCCATTAGAGAATTAATTGCGATAAATTTAATTTTCATATTAAAGTTTAAAAGGTTGATACCGAGGTTGAAATGCAATTATAAGTAAAATCACTGCATATTATCTTAAGGACTGCGAAATTCTATTATTGGTGTACTATTTGTAACAATTTTATTATTGTGTCACCACAACACAATAATAAAAAAATATATCTACTTTAGGCGCCTGTAAACCAATAAATAAAAGAACATGACAACCAGGCGTTCATTTTTAAAAACCACAGCAATGGTATCAGCCGGGCTATTAGTAGCTCCTGATCTGTTTGCCAT
>JBEHXM010000107.1:0-18238 GCA_048498695.1 Bacteroidota bacterium | reverse complement strand
CTCCCGCTATCTGTTATTTTTTAAGCACTTCTTCTCAGAAAATTTTAGGCGGATATGTTTTTGATAATGAGCTGATCATTGTAAACGGATTAATTACTTTTGCCGGCCTGTGGGTTACTTCTTCTGCGAAGGAGGTGAAAGCGGAAAGGTAAAGCAAAAAGTCTTATATGGTGTTATTGAATATATTTTTGAAATAGCACGTATAAGCAAGAATTAGAGTTTAGGATTTAGAATTTAAAAATGAACAGTGAAGATAAAATAAGACAGGCCTTTGAGAACAAAAACTGGCAGGAAATAAAGGTTACCGACTCCTGGCAGATATTTAAGATCATGGCCGAGTTTGTGGATGGATTTGAGAAACTGGCAAAAATAGGCCCATGCGTTTCGATATTTGGCTCTGCACGCACACACAACGATAACAAATACTACAAACTGGCCGAAGATGCAGGTCGACTGTTAACCGAACGCGGCTATGGTGTCATTTCGGGTGGTGGTCCGGGTGTTATGGAGGCTGCCAACAAAGGCGCTTATGAGGCCGGTGGTAAGTCGGTAGGATTAAATATTGAGCTCCCTTTTGAGCAGTTCCACAATAAATACATCGACCGCGACAAACTGCTGGAGTTTGATTACTTCTTTATCCGCAAGGTGATGTTCATGAAATATTCACAGGGCTTTATTATTCTGCCCGGCGGCTTTGGAACTATGGACGAATCCTTTGAAGCCATTACGTTGATACAAACCGGTAAAATCGCCCGCTTCCCTATCGTTTTTGTAGGTGTGGATTACTGGGGCGGCCTGTTTAAATGGGTAGAAGAAAAAATGCTGGCGCAGGAGCATAATATCAGTCCCGATGACCTGAACCTGTACCGTGTAGTAGATACCGCCGAAGAAGCAGCCGAACATATTTTCCGCTTTTATGAGAAGTATGTACTAAAACCGAATTTTTAATAAAATCTTTTGAAATAGCATACGGTAAGTTGAAAACTTAGTATTTTGCAGCTATGCATAAACCTAAAAAACAAGCTGCCTTAGGCTTTATTTTTGCGACCTTATTAATTGATGTTATGGGACTGGCGATCATCATCCCGGTATTCCCTAAACTAATTGAGCACCTGATCCATGGCAACGTAAGTGAAGCCTCGCTGTACGGCGGATGGCTGACAGCAGTTTACGCTATCATGCAGTTCTTTTGCTCGCCCCTGATAGGTAACCTGAGTGATAAATATGGCCGCAGACCGGTGCTGCTATGTTCACTGGTAGGCTTTGGTATAGACTACCTGTTTTTGGCCTTTGCACCTACCATTGGTCTATTATTTATAGGGCGGATCATCGCGGGCTTTACCGGGGCAAGTTATACTACGGCCAACGCTTATATTGCCGACATCAGCGAACCCGAAAAACGGGCTGCGAACTTTGGTCTTGTAGGCGTGGCTTTCGGCCTGGGGTTTATCATTGGTCCGGTGATCGGCGGAATATTGGGTAAATACAATGTCCAATACCCTTTCCTGGCCGCGGCAGGTTTAGCTTTTCTAAATGCTATCTACGGGTACTTTATTTTACCCGAATCATTAGCTCCTGAACACCGCAGGCCGCTTGAGTTAAAAAAGATCAATCCGTTTACCTCGTTAATTCAATTAAACAAGTATAAATCGGTGGTCGGTCTGGCTGCCTCCTTATTTCTTATTTATTTTGCCGCCCAGGCGGTACAAAGTGTATGGACATATTATACCATGTACAAATTCAACTGGAATGAGACGCTGGTAGGTATTTCATTAGGTGTTGTCGGCTTTTTAATTGCCCTGGTCCAGGGCGGACTGATCAGGTTTATCAACCCAAAATTGGGTAATGAACGGAGTATATGGATCGGCCTGCTTTTTTATAGTGCGGGTTTATTCCTTTTCGCCTTCGCAACAAAGGGCTGGATGATGTTTGCCTTCTTGGTGCCTTACTGCTTAGGCGGAATTGCCGGCCCGGCACTGCAAGGTTACATGAGCAACAGTGTGCCTGCCAATGAACAGGGTAATCTACAGGGCGGCCTTACCAGTTTAATGAGCCTGAGCAGTGTTTTCGGCCCGTGGCTGATGACATGGGTATTTCATTATTTTACGGCTCCCAAAGCACCCTTTCAGTTTCCCGGTGCCCCTTATGCTATCGGCGCAATTTTAATGCTTTTAAGTGCTATATTGGCGGTACTATCATTTAAGAGAAATAAACCGGTGCTTTAAACATCCTGCCAATTCAGGTGTTGTCTATTTTCCGTATGGATATAAAACCCAAAACTAAAACATCCGCCGCGCTCGGTTTTATTTTTATCACCATCTTTATTGATGTAATGGGTTTGGCTATCATCATCCCTGTTATCCCAAACCTCCTGAAAGAGCTTGGTAATGTTGATTACTCGGCTGCATCAGAAATTAACGGCTGGCTTACCTTCACTTACGCTTCCATGCAGATCCTGTTCTCGTCTGTAATGGGCAATTTGAGCGACCGCTACGGCAGGCGCCCTATCCTATTGATCTCACTATTAGGTTTTAGTATCGATTATATGTTTATGGCTTTTGCGCCAACTGTTTTCTGGCTTTTCATAGGTCGTACCATAGCCGGGATAACCGGGGCAACCATGGCTACGGCAACCGCCTACATTGCCGATATAAGTACCGGCGACAAAAGAGCGGCAAACTTTGGTATTGTCGGCGCAGCATCGGGTTTGGGTTTCATTATAGGTGTAAGCGGCGGTGCATTTTTGGGCGACATCAATATCAAGATACCTTTTATGGTTGCGGCAGGGGCAGCTTTGTTTAATGCGTTATACGGCTATTTCGTACTACCCGAATCACTTGATAAAGAACATCGCCGGCCATTTAGCTGGAAGCGGGCCAACCCTATCGGTTCGTTTATTCAATTAGGCAAATACAAGGCATTAATAGGTATGGCGGTAGCTTTCACGCTGGTTTACATCGGTCAAAAGGCGGTTGAGTATCAATTGCCTTTTTATGTATACGAAAAGTTCCAATGGTCAATGCGCAGCGTTGGTTACTTAGGGCTTTTTATTGGTGCGTTACTGATAGCCATACAGGGATGGCTTATCAGATACCTGATTCCTAAGTGGGGACTAAAAAAAAATATCATGATTGGCCTGATATCCTATGGTGTCGGGTTAACCCTTATCGCGTTTGCCGGTGAAGGCTGGCAGGTATACCTGTTTATGATCCCCTATTGCTTTGGAGGTATTTCGGGCCCTGCACTACAGGGATTTATCACCAGTAAATTTGCCGCTAATGAACAGGGCGAATTACAGGGTGGCCTCACGTTGCTTACAAGTATCAGCCTTGTAGTCGGTCCGCTGTTTATGGGATACAGCTTTAAATTCTTCACCCATAAGGAATCTTCTGTTTATTTCCCGGGTTCGCCTTATATCCTGGGAGCGCTGTTAATGCTGATCAGCATTATACTGGTGGCCAGGAGTTTCAGAAAAGACGTTAGTCTAAGCCACTCACCCCTCCCGAAATAACAAATTTCATCATATCAGCCGAGTTTTTGTCGAGTGGTTTTACTTTATCCGCAGGTATGATAACCACTTGCCCGGCAAAGGAATACGAGAACGGGAAATAAACCGCCACATCACCCGGCAGATTGAGTTTACTCAAGTCCTTCTGTACCAAAAAACCGACCTTTTTCAAACCAAACTCATTAACCTCTACCAAAACCGCCTCGCTGAATTTTTTTTCTTCGCCTACAAAAGCTTCGGTAAGGTCTTTTATGGATGAATAAAGAAATTTAAAAAGCGGCAAGCGGTCAATCCATCCGTTGATCCGTCGTCTTATCGGGTCGGTTACAACATTGGTGACCAGTATACCGGCTATTAAAATGATCACCAGTACATTTAATATCCCCAGGCCCGGTATGTGAATTGGTTTCCCCTTGCTGTCGGTCCACAAAAAATCGCTCAGGTTAAGGGCACTGTCCAGCGTTGATACTGCCCACCAGATCAAAAAGAATGCAGCACCAATCGGCACAACAACAATTAATCCCTTAACAAAGTAGTTCAGTAATATCCCAAGTAGCTTTTTCATAGCGGCAGTTATTATAGGTAGTTGGATTATCCATCCAACCCGCTGTATCATATTAATTTGCAGACCGTCATACGGTCTATTTTACTCACCCGGTCTTAGCTTCGCCCGACCACCCTCTCTCCGCAAGCGGAAAGAGGGTATCTTTTTGTTTTACCCCCTCTCTACTTTGTAGAGAGGGGGTTGGGGGTGAGTCAATTTCTACTCATAAAAGTACACTCTTTTTACCCTTTGCGAAATATTAGTTAATATTTCATACGGAATGGTGCCGATTTCACGGGCCAGTTCTTCTATCCTCAATTTATCATTAAACACGATCACCTCATCCCCTTCCCTTACCTCCACCTTGCTTACATCCAGCGTACAGGAGTCCATGGATATATTACCAACTGTAGGCACATAAGTCCCCCTGATCAACATCTTGCCCACGCCATTGCCAAAAGCACGCAGGTAACCATCTGCATAGCCTATGCGAACGGTCGCTATCTTACCGGCCGTTTTCAATTTGCCATTGCGGTTGTAGCCTATGGTATCATTTGCCTGTACCTTCCTGACCTGCGACACGCTTGTTTTTAAAGTGGCGATAGGCTGTAGTTCCGGCGATCCGTCCGGCATTGATCCATCTACGCCATACAAGCCTATGCCTAATCTAACCATATCATACTGAGCAGAAGGCCAGCGCATTATACCGCCTGTATTAGATAAATGCTTTATCACCTTATGACCTAGTGTTTTTTCAATTTTCGTAAACGCACGCTCAAAACGCTTGATCTGCTTCCGGGTAAAATCGTCATGTTCTTTAGCATCACTTGCTACAAAATGGGAGAATACCGATTGCACTTTAACGTACCTGTTCTCTTCCAAAAGGTCGCATAAAGTATCTATCTCAAAATCTTCAAAACCCAGCCGGTGCATCCCGGTATCTATTTTAATATGTACGGGATAATTAGCCAGGCTGTTTAACTGCGCATATTTAACAAACTCATCCAACAGGTTAAAGCTGAATATCTCCGGCTCTAGCTTATATTCTATCAGTTTATCAAATGCCGAAACCTCGGGATTAAGCACCATCACCGGCAACGTAATACCGGCCTGCCGCAGGGCCACGCCTTCATCAATATAAGCCACTGCCAGGTAATCCACCTTATTATATTGCAGCATATTGGCAACCTCGAACGTGCCGCTGCCATAGGAGAATGCCTTGACCATCGCCATTATTTTTACGCCGGGCTTAAGTTTCGATTTATAAAAATTCAGGTTGTTCAGCAAAGCATTCAGGCTGATCTCCATGATCGTTTCGTGCGCCTTCGAACTCAGGGCAAGACTGATCCGCTCAAATTCAAAACTCCTCGCCCCTTTTATCAGGATGGTTTCATTATCGAAATTCAAGGTGTTCAACTGCAATAATAAAGCGGCAGTGTCGGGGTAGAAATATTTCTTCTCCAGCTCAAAATAGTCCTGGTGCGCCATCAGCGCCTCGCCTACACCTATAAACTTGTCTACTTTTTTGGTCCTGGCCATTTCGGCCACCAACTTGTACAGTACATCCTGCTCCAGTCCCGACTGAAATATATCCGAAAGGATCAAAGTCCTTACCGGGTGCTGGTTCTGCTGGTTCAGAAAGTTGAGGGCGATCTCGAGGGATTGTACATCCGAGTTATAGGAATCATCAATAACCGAGCAATCATTGATCCCGTTTTTAAGCTCAAGCCGCATACTTACCGTGCTCAAACGCTCTATCCGTTTATCAACTTCAACCGGATCATATCCCAAAGCCAGCATGGTAGCCCAGCAAACTATGGCGTTCTCAACCGATGCCTCGTCCATAAAAGGGATCAGGCATTCTATATTCCTTTCTTTATACCGGGCACGCAGGTAATAATTGCGCGAAATAATGGTTTCGGCAAAAACATACAGATCGGCCTGGCTAAATTTGGTGCTCCAGCTAAAACGGTTTTTAACGGCGATATCCTTTTTAAAATCTACCAGCTGGTCATAATTATGAACCAATAGTTTGCAATGCTTAAATAGTTTTAGCTTTTCAAGCACCTTTTCCCTGCGGTCTTTAAAACCCTCGTCATGCGCAGTGCCGATGTGGGTTAAAATGCCCATGGTTGGTTGTATGATGGCCTCCAGCTTATCCATCTCATCAACGGTGGATATACCGGCCTCAAATATCCCCAGGTTTTCTTTACCGCTGATCTGCCATACCGAAAGCGGCACCCCTATCTGCGAGTTATAGCTTTTAGGATTACGAACGATCGTTTTATCATTTGCCAATAGCTGGTAAAGCCATTCTTTAACAATCGTTTTTCCGTTGCTGCCCGTAATACCGATCACGTCCAGCTTAAAACGGCTGCGGTGATAAGCAGCCAGCTTTTGCAATGCAGTCAATACATTATCCACCAGCAGGAAATTAGCCTCAGGCATCCTGATCTCCGTTTGCTGCTTTACCACAAAATTGCGTACACCTGCTGCATAAGCCTCGGCCACAAACTCATGACCATTACGCCTGCCGCTCAATGCAAAGAAAAGCCCTTCCGCAGCATTGCTTATCCGGCGGCTGTCGGTTAATAAAGTACTGATGCTATTTTCTTTTTCAATAGTGCCGCCGGCGCCAATTATTTGCTGAATTTCGGTAATAGGATAATGGTTGCTAAGCATGTCACGAATTTGCTTATATTTCTGCCAATAGAAGAATTTTTAACGAATTTTGGTTCGATGGATGAACAAAAAGTAAGGCGTATAACCGATGAGAAAGTTGCCTTGACCAAAGCCGAACATTATTGCGCCTATCAGGAACGCTCGCAGCAGGAAATGCGTGATAAGTTGTATGAGTGGGGCCTGTATCCAAATATGATTGAGAATGTGATCGTTCAGTTGATAGCCGGTAACTTTATAAATGAGGAACGCTTTGCCAATGCCTACACACGCGGCAAATTCAGCCAGAAGGGCTGGGGGAAAAACAAGATCAAGCAGGGGTTGAAGTTCAAAAAAGTATCTGATGTACTGATAAAAAAGGCATTAAACAGCATCAATGGTGATGATTATATGCTGATGCTTGATAAAGTGATCCAAAAAAAGGCGGCACTTTTAACAGAAAAGGAACCTTATAAACGAAAATACAAATTACATCAATATGCTTTAAGTCGCGGGTATGAGAATGACCTGATCTCGGATGTTTTGAAAAACAGCGACTTATGAGATTTTTATAAAAATTTATAAAACCCGCTTGCAGAATAATCATTTCTGTCTATATTTGCACTCCGCAAACGAGAAAGTAGTTTGTGAATGCGAAAGTAGCTCAGTTGGTAGAGCATCCCGAACTATGTTCGGGAGGGTCGCGTTGATAGGTTCTTTAAAGATGATGTTTATAACGTACATAATTCGATCACAAAAAAGTGAAAGATATTATATAGGTCATACTCAAGATATTCAAATACGATTAACTTACCACAATAGTGGAAAAGTTAAGGCAACTAAAAATAAGGGGCCATGGGTATTAGTTTATCATGAAGAGTTTGAAACTAAGTTAGAAGCTAATCGAAGAGAGCTTGAAATAAAAAGCAAAAAAAGCCGGAGATACATCGAATCTCTGATAAATATGCGAAAGTAGCTCAGTTGGTAGAGCACGACCTTGCCAAGGTCGGGGTCGCGAGTTCGAATCTCGTCTTTCGCTCTAAATCCCTTCCACCAAAAAGAAGGGATTTATTGTTAGAAAGTAAATATTCCGATTGGATCGGAACAAGCGCTGCTCAGATGGTGGAACTGGTAGACACGCAGGACTTAAAATCCTGTTCCCGTTAAAGGAGTGCGGGTTCGATTCCCGCTCTGAGTACTTAGAATCGACACAAAGCCTGATATGAAAATATCAGGCTTTGTTGTTTAGAGAGGTTCGAGTCCCTTCTTCCGCACGTTTTCACTTCCGCTGTTCGTAGACTCCGTCTACGAATTCCTATGCCTGTAGTCTTCAGACTATAAGCATATTCCTCCAAAGTTGTAAACTTCGGACAACGAGAATTTAATCAAAAAAAATATCGAAATCTTCAATAGCCTTCAGAAATAAATTTGAAGGCTTTTGTTATTTATAGGACTCATAGGTATAAACGGAACTTATGCCAAGATACTTTCCTGGTTGAATCTCGCACGGTAATCCACCGGGGATAAACCCGTGATCCTTCTAAAGACTTCCCGGAATGCTTTATCATCAGAATAGCCAACATTCATCATGATCTCGAAAATACTTTTCCGACCATTCTCCAGGGCGTTCTTTGCCACCTCTACCTTGAGTCTTTGAAGATATTCTACAGGTGTATTGCCTGTTGCTTTAATAAAACGCCGGTCAAAATTCCTCCTGCTGATTGCAAGTTGAGAGGCTAATTGTTCAAAAGAGATTTTTTCGGTCAAATTCTTTTCAAGGTAAACCTGTGCCTTATCGATCATTTCATCGCCATGATTTTTTTGTGGCTCAAAAATGAAAAAAGGTGATTGCGATGTCCGGTCAAGATCGATCTGAAATACTTTGGAACAAAAGATGGCGGTTTGCCGGTCGAAATATTTTTCGACCAAAAAAAGTACCAGGTTTAAAAATGAGTACGCCCCGCCATTGGTATATATCCCTTGACGGGCCGTTATCAACTTGTCAATATGTAAGTCGATATTGGGGAACATACGCCTGAATTCATTTTCGGCATTCCAATGTGTCGAACAAGTTTTACCGTCCAGCAACCCGGTGGCAGCTAGTAAAAATGCACCGGTACAAATACTTGCAATTTCAGCACCATTTTTATACTGATCTTTCATCCATCTTGTTAGTTCAGTATTGCTTTTGACCAAATTATCATATCCTTTATCGGCAGATAGTGAAGGAATTATAATTAAGTCAGCTTTATCAACCTGATGAAAATCCTTAGGATGAAGTGTAAGATATCCAGTATTTATTATCCGTTCATTAGCAACCCCTGCAATGCTGATTTCCATTAAAGATCGGTTACCCATTCGTTGCCAGTAGGAATTAGCTCCCGTCAGCACTTCGAGCGGACCTGTAATGCTGCTTAAGTTAACGTCGCATTCGGGAACTAAAATGATCACATGTTTCATCTGTCATATTTTTCAGCAAAGGTAACCGATATGCATGTCCAAATCAACCCGGAACAATGTCTAAATCGCACCATTATCGCACATAAATAGCAACCTAACTTTGTATTGAAGAACTAAAAAGTACTGTTACCGATAAAGATCAAAATCATCGGTGCCTGTGGTAACGGATTGCGGCCGGTAAAGCCAATGCCGATTAAAAAAATTTTAATGAAACAGGTAACCTTCAGGTTACCTAAATAATGCAACTATCAATATTAAATATTATGAAAAAAACGATCAAACACCGATTTTCCTTCTCCCAGGCTCCCGAAGAAGTTTGGGAATACATGACCAGGCCCGAACTAATGGAACAGTGGCTGATGAAAAACAATTTCCAGCCGGTTCCGGGTGCTGACTTTCAATTCACTATAGCGCCAATACCAAGCCTGGACTTTGACGGCATTGTTTACTGTAAAGTGTTAGAGATTGTGCCATTTGAGAGGCTCTCTTATTCCTGGAAATGTGGCCCGGGCAATGGGGAAATTAACCTCGATACTATAGTGGAGTGGCGCCTGGAACCGGCAGGTAAAGGCACGGAACTGATTCTGGAGCACAGTGGTTTTGCGGAAAAGGAAAACCTGGCTTTCTACAACGGCATGAACGATGGCTGGTTGAAAAATATTCAAAAGATCGCCGCCCGCTTAAATGCTGTAACTGATGTCCATAGCAAAGCTTGACACATTCCAGGCCATCGGAGACCCGAGCCGGAGAAAGATATTGATGCTATTGTCGGCAAACAGCCTTACGATCAACAGTCTGGCTGATAATTTCGATATGAGCCGTCCTGCTGTTTCAAAGCATATTAAGGTGTTACAGCTAGCGGGCTTTATTTCCATTCAGGACATTGGCCGGGAACGACTTTGTACGCTGAAAAAGGATGGCTTTGAAGAATTGCGGGCCTGGCTCTCTCACTTTGACGGGTTTTGGACATCAAAACTGAAAAAATTAGAAAATCTATTAAATAACAAATTATCTAACTAAAAGATCAAAAAAATGACAACAACAGATTATACATTCACCTTATTGGTTGACCAAACCCAGAATGAAGTTTTCAATGCTATAAAAAATGTACGGGGATGGTGGTCAGGATTGTATTCAGAGGAAATCGAAGGTGAATGGGACAAACTTGATGACGAATTTACCATTCTTGCAGGAGGTGGGGTACATTATACGAAGCAAAAGCTTGTCGAATTGATTCCAGACGCTAAGATCGTTTGGTTGATCACCGACAGCAAACTGACTTTTGTGGAGGATCAAACCGAATGGACGGGAACAAAACTTCAATTTGAAATTTCCAGACAGGGAGATAAAACTAAAATAGTGTTCACGCATATAGGTTTAGTTCCAACATTCCAATGTTACGACTCCTGCGCACCCGTTTGGACACAATATATGGAGCAATTAATGAATTGGATACCGAAATTCGCCGGTAAAGAGGACTTTAGTACTAGCTTTTGGGCAGATCAAACCCCAAACCAGGTATTTAATGCTGTAAATAATGTACGCGGATGGTGGTCAGAAAGGATTGAGGGCGATACAGACAAACTGAACAGCGTGTTCTTTTACCAACGCTGGGATCTGCATAAATGCACCATGAAGTTAATTGAGGTTATTCCTGATAAAAAAGTGGTTTGGCTTTGCCTGGATAACTATTTCAGCTTTACTAAAGATCAGACTGAATGGGTAGGAACAAAGCTTGAGTTTGAGATATCCAAAAAAGATGGCAAAACGCAACTTCGTTTCACACATCATGGCCTGACCCAAGCCTATGAATGCTATGATATTTGCTTTGATGCCTGGACCAGTTATATCAACGGTAGTTTAAAAGACCTGGTTACCCTAGGTAAGGGGCAGCCGAATGCTAAGGAAGAGTTACAAAAACAATAAACTGTATGAATATAGGGATTATTGGATCAGGTGAACTTGGAAGTTTGCTGGCATCAGAGTTTATTAAACTGGGACACACCGTTTCGATTTCCAATTCACGCGGGCCATCTTCATTGAAACAACTTGCCGCTAAAATTGGAGCCGAAGCAGCTACCGTAGAAGAAGTGACGAAAAACAAGGAAGTGATCATTATCTCAATTCCTGAAAAAAGCATTCAGGATATTCCCAAAGGTTTGTTTGAAAAACTGCCAAAGGATGTGGTTGTGATTGAAACAGGGAATTATTATCCAACCATTCGTGATGGGGCTATCTCTGAGCTAGATCAGAGCGGAATCGATAGTTTATGGGTTCAGGCGCAATTGGGGTTTCCTGTTGTTAAAGCATTTAACTCTATTCTTGCAACCAGTTTAAGGGATCTGGCTAAGCCTGCCGGTGCAAAAAATCGGATCGCTATCCCTGTTTCAGGCGACAATATCAAATCGAAAGAAGTTGCCTTCAAACTGATAGAAGAATTAGGTTTCGATTCTCTAAATATCGGCCCGATCTCTCAATCGTGGCAACAGCAACCGGGTTCTTCTATCTATTGCCGTGATATTGATCTTTCTGAACTTAAAAAAAGAGTTGAGGCGATGGGAAATACATGGGCTCAGATGCGCGAACAAGTTCTGGGACAAAGAACGACCTGGGAAGCATTAATGGTAACAGACTATCCTGCTTATCTGAAAGAGTTACAGAACACATAAAGAGCTTTTGAGAAACCGGACTATTGGAATCTTCAATTTATGGGAAAATAGCCTAAGACTAACCAGGGCAACAAACAAACACTTTAATCGATTGTCTAAATCAGCCCTATACAATGTCTAAATAGCACCATATATACCTGTTTTTAAGACGATAATTTTGTAATGTTCAAATGCACAATTAATAAAAAAATCAGAACATGACATTATTATCAAACAAAATTGCGATTGTATATGGTGCTGGCGGAGCTGTCGGTAGTACAATTGCACAAACTTTCGCCCGTGAAGGAGCCAAGGTATTTTTAACGGGCCGTAACAAAGCCAGTGTTGATCTTGTGGCAGAAAAAATTAATGCCGCAGGCGGTTATGCCAAATCTGCAGAGGTTGACGCACTTAATGAAAAAGCCATTGAAGAACACTTAAATTATGTAATCAGTAAAGCAGGGCATGTAGACATTTCGTTTAATGCTGTTGGCCTGCGAAATACAACACTTCAGGGTGTACCACTCGCAGATCTTGATGTTACCCAATTTATGGCACCTATTTTATCACATGTGCAATCCAACTTTTTAACCGGTCGGATTGCCGGAAGGTATATGATGGCTAAAGGATCAGGTGTTATCATGACGGTTACTTCAAGTCCGTCCCGCGTAGCTATTCCACACATGGGTGGTGTAGCAGTTGCTATGGCAGCGGAAGAAACGTTGATCAGAAATTTTTCGGCAGAATTTGGCCCCAAAGGTGTTAGGGCTGTCGGACTTCGGCCGCAGGGTATGACGGACAGTGATACGATCCAGGAAGTATATAATCTTCACGCAAAGGCCAATGGCATCACACGGGAGCAGTTCCATGATATCATTGAAAGAACTACCCATCGTAAACGGCTTCCTACGCTACAGGAGATGGCCGAGGTCGCTGCATTTGCAGCATCGGATCGCGCAAGTGTTATGACTGGTACAATTGTCAACATGAGCATGGGGGCAATTGCTGATTAATTTATCTAAGAAAGTTCAGGTGGCGGCATTAGATGCTGACACCCGGACTTTCTTAACAGGAAACAAATATTAAAGAATTAAAAAAATGGAAATTACAGATAAGATCATCCTGATTACAGGTGCAAATCGCGGCATAGGGCAAGCTTTGGTAAAAGAGGCATTAAACCGGGGGGCAAAAAAAGTTTATGCGGGAACACGTGTAGCTATTAACCATCCTGATAAAAGAGTTATACCGCTTAATCTCGATATAACTGATATGGCGCAGATCGGTGAAGCTGCGATCATGGTAGCTGACCTGGATATATTGATCAACAATGCCGGAGTGGCTTTTTATGATGATTTGAATGATAGTGCAATTTTAGAAAAACATTTAAACGTTAATCTTTTTGGCACCCAGAACATTACAAACGCATTTCTGCCGGCGTTAAGAAAATCTGAAGGTGCAATAGTGAATATTCTTTCGATACTTGCTCTTGCCCCCTTGCCTCCTATTGCATCTTATTGCATATCAAAAGCTGCCGCTTTCTCCATGACACAATCATTACGCGCGTTTTTAAAAAGCCAAAATGTTAGTGTCCACGCAGTATTGACCGGGCCTGTAGATACTGATATGAGCCGCGGTTTAGATATACCAAAAGTATCACCCGAATCAGCGGCCATAAATATCTTTGATGGAATTATAAGCGGAGAAGAAGAAATTTTTCCTGATCAGATGTCGGCCTCTATGGAACAAAGCTGGAACAATAGTGGTGCTAAGGCTATGGAACGCCAGAATGCCATGATGGTTCAGTAAAAATACATTGTATAATTAAAGTAAAACAGATATGAACAATTATGAAAAGTTCCTGCAATTACACCACCAGGAAAAACCACTGATCATTGCAAACGCATGGAATGTAAGGAGTGCGCAAATCATAGAAAAAGCTGGTTATGACGCTATCGCAACAAGCAGCGGCGCTATCGCAGACTCATTAGGTTATGCCGATGGTGAGAAAATTCCCTTCAACGAATTATTATATATAGTTCAAAGAATACTACTGAATATAAGCATTCCTCTGTCAGTAGACCTGGAAAGAGGCTACACGGATGATCTTGATCAATTAAATGACCATATTCAAAAGCTTATTGATATTGGCGTGATAGGTATTAACCTTGAAGATGCACAGGGCGAAGACATTTATCTAAAAAAGCTAAACAGCATTAAAAACTATTTAACAAAAAGTAATCAAAAGCTTTTTATCAATGCCAGAACTGACGTTTTTTTACAAAAGCTGGATGCGCCGATGGAAACAACTTTGAAACGGGCAAAATTATATGAAGTTTCAGGCGCCGATGGCCTATTTGTTACAGGTGTGCGCGATCCCTCCATTATTAAAGAGATCACAGCGGCTGTGAATCTCCCGGTAAATGTTGTTGGCGTTCCTGAGCTTTCGTCTATCGAAGCACTTGCTGAATCTGGTGTAAAGCGTATCAGCATGGCAGCCTTTTTATATAGTGCAGGTTATAATCAATTAGATCAGTTAGCGAAAGATGTCCGGACAAAACAATCATTCGCGTCTTTATTTTAATTTATGATAACCGTTCGTCAATTCAAGAGAGCTTTATATAAAGTCAATGAAAAGCAGGATCTTTATTGAAAAACTAAGTTTTTTAAAGTCCCCTTATCAACCATTCTCCGATACAACTTCCAACAGTTTTAAATGTGTCTTAGCACCTGCATGTGTGGCATCCTGCGAAAGTACCAGAGACAACTCTTGTTTTGCCAGCTGGAAGTTTCTAAGTCCCAGGTGACCTAAACCACAGAGGTATTTGCAATGAATTTGGTTTCTTTTTTCAAGATCATCTTCAAATATCAGCAGATCTGGTAAGGATACAGCAAAATAATCTATCCGTATCGCATCATTTTCGTGCGCCTGGCCATAGGCCAGCAGATCTTTAAATATCTTTTCTGCCTCTTCGGGCTTGCCAAGCTTTTCGCGGGCAAGGCCCTGGTAAAATATCTTATCGGGCTGCTGGTCATTGTAATACATCGCCGCGCCTGGCACGGATAAGCCCCGGGATGCCTTTTCCCAGAATTTCTTCGCCTGTACGGTATCATCCAAGTGATCATAAGCGCATCCCAGCCAATAGAAAATGTCATTTTCCTGTGCGCCATACAGCTTTCCTTCGCCCAAGTTCTCCGGGAAATATTGTGCCTTTTCCAGTTTACTGATTGCATTCTGAAATAAGCCTTCGGCTATATCATTCTTAGCCATTTCAATTAAACTGTAAACATACTGGCCCGAAACCCGTCCTTCGCCCCCCTCCCATGGATGAAATTTTCTTGAAAGCAGCATCTCATAAGCTTCGTCAAATCTGCCGAGGAAATTGGTAAGCATAACAGATTCCAGGTAAAGGTCATCACGTATATCCGTTGCTTCCGGGTACTGTTGCAGGAACTTCAGGCGCGATTCCGGTGCACGGTTTAATCTTTTATAAAGCTGATCGAGTTCCATCAACACCCTTGCATCACCGGTATCCAGCACAAAGGCTTTTTCGAAAAAGACTAAGGCCGTTTTCGGATCTTTGCGCTTATTATAATAAGCTATTGCCAGGTTCCGGTAAGAAGTTGGAAATTCAGGGTTTAAAGAGCTTGCTTTCTCCCAGCAGGCTATGGCATCATCATACTGGCGCTTATCATACCAAAGATTCCCGAGACAATATAACGCGTTGCCGTCCGAAGGGATATTTACTGCGGCATATTCCAGCACTTTTATATCTTCCAGTCGGTTAGGAAAACAATTGCCAATATTCATTTCTGCAGCCTTCATCAAATACGAATGGCTCAGCTCAACATTTCCAGCCTTGTCCCAATAATAAGCGATATAATAATTAAGTATCGGGCTCTGCAAGCCGTCCTGGTCAGAATACAGCAATAATTCTATTGCTTCGCGATAAAGGCCGAGGCACGCAAATTCTAACGAATAGTCTATGAGGCTATGGGCATTTCTGCGGCTGAGTTGCAGCAACTGATTCATTACTTCCTCAGCTTCCTGATTTTTATTTAATGCGCTATAACATAAATAGAGTTCAAAAAGAACACTGAGGTTAAAATGATCACGTGCGAGGGCGTATTGTGCAAGCTCTATAGCCGCCTGTATCTTATTTAATTTCCGCAATACGTGTACTTTAACCAAATAAGCCTTACCATTTCCGGCATTCCGGTCCAGCGACCAGTTGATATGCTCCAGGGCCAATGCATAATCCTTCCGCAGTACATCAATTTGCGCAATGCAAAAACAAGCACTGTCCTGCCAGGCGCTGCTCCAGGCTGCTTTAAAAAAGGCGTCATAAGCCTCACCTGTTTTGCCCTGGTAATTAAGCGATAAACCGAGATTATAATAAGGCTCCCCATCGTACGGGTTGGGATTACGCTGAACTCCTGTGTTGATGGCCGTTCTGAAATAGCCTTCACTTTTAGCAAATTTTCCTCTCCGCAGATACCAGGCGCCCAGGGCATTATTACTCCTGATGTCTCCTGCATCGCGTTTTAATGCTTCTTCGTAGTAAGGCACGGGACTGTAGGTGGCATGCCGGTATTGTTCCAAATGCTGCCCGGTTAGAAATAGCTGCTCTGTATTAGCAATCTCTCCGGGTTGTAACGCAGGTTTAGCAGGGTCCGGAACTGCTGCTTCGTTACTGGAAGCTACCGGCTGATATTTTATTAACTCCCTGCCTTCAACGTCATTAATGATCAGCGTCAACTCTCCCGGATATATGTCGTAAGCCGGAATTTCTTTCAGATAGCATTGCTCCGGGGAAATATCGAAATACTCATCGATTAGATTTTTACCTGCTGATTTAAGAATGATCCGAAGATGATTGTGTACAGAAGTTGCAAAAACCCTCGCAATGATCTTCTCACCTTCTTGTTCCAGTCCGATCACTATATCCCTGGTTGCGTTTTTTACTATTCCAACTTCACGGTAAGGCATAAAGTATTGCGTAAACGTTTTTTCTTCATTCGGCATGATCCAGCTAAAATCAGGTTGATTATCGGTATATACACCGGTCATCAATTCAATATAAGGGCCGTCCTCGTCCGTTAAGTTCCGGTCCCAGGCAATTCCAAAATCACCGTTACCCCAGGTCCATTGCTTTTTACCCGGCGAAACGTGATGATCTGCAATATGCAGCATACCTGCTTTTTTATCATGTTCGTATCCACCCAAAAAATTATACTCAGAGTCAACAGCCATATAAGATGTCGGTACCGGAATATTTTTATACCGGGAAATGTCGGTTCCGGGCGAATAATCTACCTTATAATAAGTGCCGGTAGCAATAGGAAATGCCGATACGTCCCGTTTACCATGATCAAAAACTGCATGCACATCCGGCGGAAATATGGACTGATAATGATCATCCACGCTGACAGCAGGATTCGCCCACCACAAGAAAGTTTGGGGAAGATTTGTCCTGTTAAATAATTTGGCTTTTATTTCGAGATAGGCCTTATCGGGATACAATGTAAACCCTGCCATACCCTTCGTATGGAACATCTTCTCAACTTCACTCATCCAAACGGTTTTACTGCCATCACTATGCTCTTCTGTCATAAAATCTATCGGCTCAAACGTACTTGGCCGATGGTGCTGTGGCCAGTTAAATTCAATACCCCCAGATATCCAGGGGCCACACAAGCCCACGAGGGCCGGTTTGATCACCTGGTTATAATAAATAAAATGCCTCTCGGCGATCTTATCATAAGCCATGTGGACCCTGCCCCCTATTTCGGGCAGTATCATAATTTTCAGGTATTGGTTTTCAAGGAACAGGGCATTATACTGCTGATCTACCTTTTCGTCCTCAATTTTTTCTATAACAGGGTTAGGATAAACAACGCCACTGCTGCCCTGGTATATCCTGTTTTCAAAAAACATCGGATTTTTATCGGGCAGCCCGGTTTTGTAAGTTGGCAGGGTAATTTGCTCCTGCCAGATGTTCACTTTCATCATGTTTCTTTATTGTATTTTAATGTCCTGCAAAAGTTTGTTCCAGTTGCTCCAGTGATTGTCCTTTTGTTTCTGCAACCTTTTTCCTTATAAATAGAAAGCCGAGGAAACAGATACCTGCATATAAGTAAAATGGCCCATAAGTCCCCAAATGTTCAGCCAGGATAGGGAAGGTAAAAACCAGGATAAAGTAGGCGATCCACAAGCTTACAATGGCAACGGATGAGGCGACACCTCTTATCTGGTTTGGAAATATTTCGGAAATGAGTACCCAGGTAACCGGGGCAAGTGATGTTGCATATATGCCAATAGCCAGCAAAACAAAAACCGATATCCAGCCCGCGGCCGCCTGTTGGTTCAGTAGCACTGCCAGTATAACGTATATCACAGAAAGTCCCAGCGATCCGATCAGC